>NZ_JBHYXD010000002.1:173281-198411 GCF_042751995.1 Streptomyces sp. NPDC059371
CCCGGGGCGCTTATCCGGGGGGGGGGGGGGGGGGGGGGTTGGGGGGGTGTCGACAATCACTGGCGGGGGGGGGGGGCGGCCCGGGGGGGCGCGCCCCCCGCCCCCGGGACCCGTGAGCGCACGAAAGGCATGTGGCAGGGGGCGCTGACCAGATCTTTCGACGCAAGGGGATCTCGATCGACATGACAACCACCGGCTACTCGACATCGGTGCCACATCGCGAGGTGCGGGACCGGAACGGACGCGTGTACCGCGTCGGTGAGACCGACATCGACATCATGGGCCGAAAACGCGCCTGGATGGTCTTCCTGCCCTGGGCGGGCATGATGGGCATCAGCTCCGCCGAGTACGCGTTCACGTCGGCGGAGGACACACTGCACGAGGCTCATCTGTGGAGCAGCGGACACATCTTCTGGCTGATGGGCGTCTGGATCTTCTTCCAGGCGGCCGTGGCCTTCCCGGCCGGGCGACTGCGCGAGAGCGGCAGGCTCCCCGCCCGTACGGCGATGCTGCTGGGCGCGCTCGGCACGCTCCTCGGCTACGTGTCCCTGGCGTTCGCCCCGCATGTGGCGGTCGCCTATCTGGGCTTCGGCATGTGCAGCGGCATCGGAGCGGGTCTCGTCTACGCGACCTGCGTGAACATGGTCGGCAAGTGGTATCCGGAGCGCAAGGGCGGCAAGACGGGCTTCGTCAACGGCGGTTTCGCCTACGGGTCCGTGCCCTTCGTCTTCCTGTTCACCTCGTACATGGACCTGGGCAACTACCGGGGCGTCCTGGTGGGCGTCGGCCTGGTCTGCTGCGCCCTGGTCGCGGTGGCCGGCTGGTTCTTCAAGGACCCGCCGAAGGGCTGGTGGCCGCCGGACGTGGACCCGCTGAAGGTGCCGGACGACCCGAAGATCCGTCGGGCGCTGGAGAAGAACCCGCCGGCCGTGAAGCAGTACACCCCGAGGGAGGCCGCGCGTACCCCTGTTCTGTGGATGATGTGGTTCTGTCTGCTGTGCACGGCCGGGATCAACATCTTCGGCATCGCGTTCCAGGTCCCGTTCGGCAAGGACATGGGCTTCGCGGGTGGGGTCGTGGCCACGGCGATGTCGCTGAAGGCCATCGTCAACGGCACCGGGCGCGGGGTCATCGGCTGGATCTCCGACCGTGCCGGACGGCGCCACACGCTGATCATCGTGTGTCTGGTGCTGGGTTCGGCCCAGTTCGGCGTGCTGGTCTCGGGCCAGATGGGCAGCATGCCGTTCTTCCTGTTCTGCTCCATGGTCTCCGGCTTCGGCGGCGGCGCGATCTTCCCGCTGTTCGCGGCCATGACGGCGGACTACTTCGGTGAGAACAACAACGCCTCCAACTACGGGATGGTCTACAGCTCGAAGCTGATCTCGGGCCTCGTGGGCTCCGGCATGGGCGCGGTCGTCGTCGGCGCGTGGGACTACCACGGCGCCTTCGTGCTCGCCGGGTCCATCGGTCTGGCGTCCGCCGTGCTCGCCCTGTTCCTCAAGTCACCGGACCGGCCCGGGTCCCGCGGTGTCGTCCCCAATCCACACCCGCTCGGAGAGGAGATGGCGTCATGACGGCGGAACCCATGGCGGCGGAGGACTCACCGGACCGGCCCGGCGACCAGGGGCGCGCGTACCGGGAGCTCACGGACGCCCGGGGCCGTGTCTACCGGGTCGGCGAGACCGACCGCCAAATCCTCGGCCATTCACGCGCGTTCATGGTCTACCTCCCCTGGGTCGCCATGATGGCCATCAGTGTCTTCGAGTACGCGTACGGCTCGGCCGAGGACACCCTGTCCCACGCCCACGGCTGGACGCAGGGCAACACCTTCTGGATCCTGAGCGTCTGGGTGTTCTTCCAGGCCGGCATCGCCTTCCCGGCCGGCTGGCTGCGGGAGAGGAGCATCCTGACGGCTCGTCAGGCCATGTACGCGGGCTCGGTGATGTGCGCGGCCGGGTTCCTCGCCCTGTCGCATCTGGACAATGTCCTGCTGGCGATCCTGGGCTTCGGGGTCATCGGCGGTCTCGGGTCGGGCCTGGTGTACGCCACCTGTATCAACATGGTCGGGAAGTGGTATCCCGAGCGTCGTGGCGCGCGGACGGGATTCGTCAACGGCGGATTCGCCTACGGCTCCCTGCCGTTCATCTTCATCTTCAACTACGCCTTCGACACGGCCAATTACCACCGCGTGCTGGATCTCATCGGCGCCTACGTGATGATCGTGGTGCTGACCGCCGCGTTCTTCTTCAAGGACCCGCCGAAGAACTGGTGGCCCTCGGACGTCGACCCGCCGGCCCACGGCGGTTCCGGGAAGGGGGCCGCGATCCTCTCGAAGAACCCTCCCGCCGTGAAGCAGTACACCCCCAAGGAGGCCATCAGGACCGGCATGCTCCCGCTGATGTGGATCGCGCTGGTGATGACCGCCGGTGTGTCGATCTTCGGGATCTCCTTCCAGGTCGACTTCGCCAAGGACGTGGGCTTCGGCCCGCTGGTGGCGGCCTCGTCGATGGGGGTGATGGCGGTCGTCAACGGTGTGGGCCGGGGTGTGGTGGGCTGGCTCTCCGACACCTGGGGGCGCAAGCGGACCCTGGTCTTCGTGATCGTGGTCCTCGGACTCGCGCAGTTCGGCGTGATCTGGGCCGGTCACATCCACAGCGAGGCACTGTTCCTGTTCTTCGCGTTCCTCTCCGGATTCGGCGGCGGGGCCTTCTACCCGATGTTCGCGGCCCTGACCCCGGACTACTTCGGCGAGAACTACAACGCCACCAACTACGGGCTGGTGTACAGCGGAAAGCTGATCAGCGGTCTGTTCGGCGGCGGGCTCGGCTCGATGGTGGTCGCCGCCTGGGGCTACGACGGCGCGTACGCCCTGGCCGGCGGCATCTCCATGGTGGCGGCCGCCGTCGCCCTGCTGCTGCGGCAGCCGGGGCGCAGCACCGCGGACACCTCGGCGCCACAGCCGCAGCCGGTCGGCTGAGCGGCTGCGGGCACGGCAGGGAAGGGGCCCTCCTCACCGCCTGGCGAGGAGGACCCCTTCCGCGTACGGGGTCGGGACCCCCGTCCCCGGCCCCTCCCCCGCGTCCCCCGCGTCCCCGGGGTCCTGGTCCCCGACCCCGGGCCTCCGTCCCCCGGTGTCAAGACCCCCGTACCCCGGCCCCAGTCCCCCGGCTCCCGTCCCCGGCCCCAGTCCCCGTCCCCGTCCCGGGTGCCACGACCCCGTCCCCCGGGCCCCCGTCCCCCGGTGCCGCGGCCCACGTTCCCCGGCTAGCCGTTGCCTCCGAACGCCGCGTCGAACGACGCGGAGGGCGGCTCGAAGTCGTACGTCTTGAGCCGGGCCAGGGCCTCGGGCGCGCCGTGGAGCCGGTCCATGCCGGCGTCCTCCCACTCGACCGAGACAGGCCCGGTGTAGCCGATGGAGCGCAGCATCCGGAAGACGTCCTCCCAGGGGACGTCCCCGTGGCCCGCGGAGACGAAGTCCCAGCCGCGGCGAGGGTCTCCCCAGGGCAGATGGGAGCCGAGCCGTCCGTTGCGGCCGTCGAGGCGGGTGCGGGCCTCCTTGCAGTCGACGTGGTAGATGCGGTCGCGGAAGTCGTAGAGGAATCCGACGGGGTCGAGGTCCTGCCAGACGAAGTGGGAGGGGTCGAAGTTGAGGCCGAAGGCCGGACGGTGGCCGATCGCCTCCAAGGCCTTGTGCGTGGTCCAGTAGTCGTAGGCGATCTCGCTCGGGTGGACCTCGTGGGCGAAGCGGACGCCCTCGGCGTCGAAGACGTCCAGGACGGGGTTCCAGCGGGTCGCGAAGTCCTCGTAGCCGCGCTCGATCATCGCTTCGGGGACGGGCGGGAACATGGCGACGAGGTGCCAGATCGCCGAGCCGGTGAACCCGATGACGGTGTCGACGCCGAGGGCGGCCGCCGCGCGGGCGGTGTCGGCGATCTCGGCGGCGGCCCGCCTCCGGACGCCTTCGGGTTCACCGTCGCCCCAGACGCGGGCGGGCAGGATCGCCAGATGACGTTCGTCGATGATGGCGTCGCAGACTGCCTGGCCGACCAGATGGTTGGAGATCGCCAGGCACTTGAGACCGTACTTGTCGAGAAGCGCGCGCCGGGACTCCACGTAGGAGGGGTCCCCGAGCGCCTTGTCGACCTCGAAGTGGTCGCCCCAGCAGGCGAGTTCGAGTCCGTCGTAGCCGAAGTCACGGGCCAGTCGGCAGACCTCCTCGAGGGGCAGGTCGGCCCACTGGCCGGTGAAGAGCGTGAAGTCGCGCGGCATTTCGGGTCCTCCTCAGACCGCTACGGGGGTGTACGTGGAGTTCTTCCCGGCGCTCTCCTCGACCGCCGCGAGGACGCGCTGGACCTGGAGTCCGTCCGCGAAGGACGGTGCCGGGGGCCGCCCGTCGGCGATGGCCCGCACGAAGTCGCGGGCCTGGTGCGCGAAGGTGTGCTCGTAGCCGAGGCCGTGTCCCGGCGGCCACCAGGCGTCGAGGTAGGGGTGGTCGGGCTCCGTGACGAGAATGCGCCGGAAGCCCGCGTGGGCGGCGGGTTCGGTGTGGTCGTGGTAGGCGAGTTCGTTGAGCCGTTCCAGGTCGAAGGCCAACGAGCCGCGCTCGCCGTTGAGTTCGATGCGAAGGGAGTTCTTGCGTCCGGCGGCGAAGCGGGAGGCCTCGAAGGAGGCGAGCGCGCCGGAGGCGAAGCGGGCGGTGAACAGGGCGGCGTCGTCGACGGTGACGGCGTCCGAACGGGGGCCTCGCACGGGCCCGGAGGCCGACAGTCCGCCGGACGTCCGTGCGGGCAGGGGCCGTCGGCGTACGAAGGTCTCGGTGAGCGCGGAGACCCCGCCGAGCGGCTCCCCCGCCAGGTACTGCGCGAGGTCGACGATGTGGGCCCCGAGGTCGCCGAGGGCGCCCGAACCGGCCTTCTCCTTGCGGAGCCGCCAGGTGAGCGGGAACTCGGGGTCGGTGAGCCAGTCCTGAAGGTACGTCACCCGGACGTGCCGCAGGGTTCCGAGGCGGCCCTCGGCCACCATCGAGCGGGCGAGCGCGGTGGCGGGGAGACGGCGGTAGTTGAAGCCCACCATGGACATCTGACCGCGTCCGGCGGCCTCGGCCGCGGCCGCCGCCATCGTCTCCGCCTCCTCGACGGTGTTGGCGAGCGGCTTCTCGCACAGCACGTGCTTGCCCGCGGCCAGCGCGGCGACGGCGATCTCGGCGTGGCTGTCACCGGGGGTGCAGATGTCGACGACGTCGACGTCGTCCCGGGTGATCAGCGCGCGCCAGTCGGTCTCGGCGGCTCCCCAGCCGTGCCGGCCGGCCATCGCGCGTACGGCCTGTTCGTCTCGGCCGCACACGGCGGCGAGGACCGGGCGGCGCGGCAGGTCGAAGACGCGGCCCACGGTGCGCCAGCCCTGTGAGTGGGCGGCACCCATGAACGCGTAACCGACCATGCCCACGCCCAGGGGCGGTTTCGCGGCCTCGTCGCCCTGGTCCGGCTGTCCCATGCGGGGGTCCTCCTCGTCGTCGTGGCGCGGTGGGGGTGGGGCCCGGTCCCGCCGGACCGGGCCCCGTGGGCGGCGGCTCGCATCACCGGAAGCCGGTGGCCATGTACTGCTGGACGTTGTCCTTGTCGACGACGGCCGAGTAGAGCGTGAGCGAGGCGGGGATCTCGAACTCGGCGAGCCCGCTGATTCCCTTGCCCTGGCCGAGGGTCCGGGCGAGGTCGATCGCGGACGCGGCCATGGTCGGCGGGTACAGGACGGTGGCCTTCAGGACGCTGTCGTCGGCGTCGATGGCCTGGAAGGCGGAGAGCGCTCCGGCTCCGCCGACCATGAGGAAGCCGTCGCGGCCGGCCTGCTTGATGGCCCGCAGCGCTCCCACTCCCTGGTCGTCGTCGTGGTTCCACAGCGCGTCGAACTCCGGCTGGGCCTGCAGGAGCTGGGACATCTTGGCCTGGCCGGACTCGACGGTGAACTCGGCCGCCTGGCGGGCGACCTTCGTGATGTTCGGGTAGTTCTTCAGAGCGGCGTCGAAGCCCTGGGTGCGCTGCTTGGTGAGTTCCAGGTTGTCGAGCCCCGCGAGCTCGATGACCTTGGCGTTCTTCTTGCCCTTGAGCTTCTCGCCGATGTAGCGACCGGCGCTGAGGCCCATGCCGTAGTTGTCGCCGCCGATCCAGCAGCGGTACGCCTGGGGCGAGTTGAAGATGCGGTCGAGGTTGACGACCGGGATGCCCGCGCGCATCGCCTTGAGGCCGACCTGGGTCAGTGCCTTGCCGTCGGCGGGCAGCACGACCAGGACGTCGACCTTCTTGTTGATCAGGGTCTCGATCTGGCCGATCTGCGCCGCCGTGTCGTTGGAGCCCTCGGTGATCTCCAGGGTCACGTCCTTGTACTTCCCGGCGCGGCTCTTGGCGTTGTCGTTGATGGCGTTGAGCCAGCCGTGGTCGGCCTGGGGGCCGGCGAAGCCGATCGTGACGTGCTTGCCGGGCTTGCCGTCGGCGGCCGGACCGGAGTTCGCGGCGGGGTTCGCGTCCTTGGTGTCGTTGCTGGTGCAGCCGGTGAGGAGGGCGCCGGCCGAGACGGCGGCGGTCCCGAGGAGAAGACCTCTGCGGCTGGTCGGGCTCGTTGGTACTGGCATGGCGGTGGACCCTTCCCGTGTCAGGTCGTGCTTGCTGTGCGCCGCTGGACCAGGACCGCGGCGACGATGATCGCGCCCTTGGCGATCTGCTGGACGTCGCTCTGGAGGTTGTTCAGCGCGAAGATGTCGGTGATCGTCGTGAAGATCAGCACGCCGAGCACCGAACCGGTGATGGTGCCGCGGCCCCCGCTGAGCAGGGTGCCGCCGATGATCGCCGCCGCGATGGCGTCGAGCTCGTAGAGGTTGCCGTTCGTGTTCTGGCCGGAGCCGGACAGGATGACCAGCAGGAACGCGGCGATGCCGCAGCACAGTCCGGAGAGCAGATAGAGGTACAGCCGCTGACGTCGTACGTCGATGCCGGCGAGCCGGGCCGCCTCCGCGTTGCCTCCGACGGCGACCGTGCGCCGGCCGAAGGTGGTGCGGTTCAGCACCAGCCAGCCGATGACGGTGACGACGGCGAAGACCAGCACGAGAGGCGGGACACCGAGGACGTAGGAGTCGCGTTCGCCGAGCTTCAGGATTCCGTCCACGGTGACGATCTGGGTCCGGCCGTCGGTGATCTGGAGGGCCAGCCCGCGGGCCGAGGCGAGCATGGCGAGCGTCGCGATGAAGGGGACCATCCCTCCGTACGCGACGAGCAGTCCGTTGACCAGGCCGCAGCCGAGACCGACGAGGACCGCGGTGACGAGGATGCCCGTGAAGCCGTACTCCTGGGTGGCGACCGTCGTCGCCCAGACCGAGGCGAGGGCGACGATCGCGCCCACCGACAGGTCGATGCCGCCGGAGGTGATGACGAAGGTCATGCCGACGGTGACGACACCGATCACCGAGGCCTGGGTGAGCACGAGTTGGAGGTTGCGGGTGTCGAGGAACTCGTCGGGCCGGGTGACGCCGCCGATGACGACGAGGACGGCGAGGACACCGAGGAGCGAGAGCGTGCGAACGTCGGTGCGGGCCACCACGGCGCGCCACGAGGGGACTTCACCCGTGGCGGGCACCTTGCCGGTGCCGTCCCGGGGCGGGGACACGAACTGCGTCATGACGCCGGACTCCCTTCACTGGCCACGGGGCCTCCTTCCAGCACGAGATCGAGTACGCGGTGTTCGTCGAGGTCCCGGGCGGGCGCCGTGTGCACGACCCGGCCCTCGCGCAGCACCAGGACACGGTCGGCGAGCCCGAGCACCTCGGGGACCTCGCTGGAGACCAGGAGGACGGCGAGACCCTCGTCGGCGAGCCGGCGGATCACCGCGTACAGCTCGGCGCGCGCCCCGACGTCGACACCGCGTGTGGGCTCGTCGAGGAGCAGGACGCGGCAGCCGCGCAGCAGCCAGCGCGCCAGCACCGCCTTCTGCTGGTTGCCGCCGGACAGGGTCCTGACCGGGACGGCGGGATCGTCGGGGCGCAGGGAGAGTTCGCGGGTGGCGGCCCGCGCCGCCCCGCGTTCGGCCCGCCGGTCGATCCAGCCCCCGTGCGCGTAGCGGGACATGGAGGAGACGGAGACATTGCGGGTGACCGACTCCAGCATCAGCAGGGCCTGTGCCTTGCGTTCCTCGGGGGCCAGTCCGAGTCCGGCGCGCACCGCGGCACGGACGCTGCCGGTGCGCAGGGGCTTCCCGTCGACGCTGACCCGGCCGGTGGTCGGCCTGCGCGCTCCGTAGATCGTCTCCAGGATCTCGGAGCGGCCGGAGCCGACCAGTCCGGCCAGGCCGACGATCTCGCCAGGTCGTACGTCGAGGTCGAGCGGAGCGAACTCCCCCTGACGGGACAGTCCTTGGACCGAGAGCACCGGTTCGCCCGGCGGCCTTTCGCGGGGCCGGTCGGGGAAGACGTACTCGACGTTGCGACCTGTCATGAGGGAGATCACTTCGCGTGTCGGGGTCGATCCGGCGGGCAGTCCGCCCGCGACCGCGCGTCCGTCCTTCAGGACCGTGACCCGGTCGCCGATGCGGCGGATCTCCTCCAGGCGGTGCGAGATGTAGACCACGGCGACGCCGTCCGAGGTCAGTTGGGCGACGATCCGGAAGAGGTTGCCGACCTCGTCGGGGTCGAGCGCGGCGGACGGCTCGTCCATGACGATGAGCCGTACGTCGTGGGACAGCGCCCGCGCCATGGAGACGATCTGCCGCTGGGCGGCGGAGAGTTCACCGACGAGCCGGGCGGGGTCGATCTCCGGGTGGCCGAGCCGTCCGAGCAGCAGGGCGGTCGCCGTCCTGGCGGCCTTGCCCCTGACGACGAACCCGGCGGTGGTGGGCTCGTGTCCCAGGTGGACGTTCTCGGCGACCGACAGGCCCTCCACCAGGTCGAGTTCCTGGTAGATGGTGGCGATGCCGAGACGCATGGCGGCGATCGGGGAGTTGAGGGTGACGGGCTCGCCGCGCCAGACGATCGTGCCGCCGTCGGGCTGGTGGGCGCCGGAAAGGACCTTGATGAGCGTGGACTTCCCGGCGCCGTTCTGGCCGAGCAGACAGTGCACCTCGCCGGCCTCGACGTCGAGGTCGACGCCGTCGAGGGCCCGGACTCCGGGGAACGACTTGGTGATGCCGGACATGGTGAGCAGCGGTGGTTCTGGTGCCATGACGGTTCCCTCGGGCAGGCGTGCGGGCCGGTTGCCGGGCGGTGCGCGTACGGGCGGGGGTGTTTCGGGCACGGGGCGGCCGGTCGCGGCGCCGGTGGTCCGATTCCTGGAGACGGCTGGTGCGGGCGCGAAGAACGGGGCGCGGGCGGGAGGAGGTGGCTTACGCGGGTGAGAACAGGTGGTCGCTGATGAGCCGGGCCCCGCCGATGACTCCGGCGGCCGGGCCCAGCTCCCCGAGGACGATGGGCAGATTGCCGGTCGCGAGCGGCAGCGACTGGCGGTAGACCTGGGTGCGGATCGCGGCGAGCAGGGTGTGGCCGAGACCGGTCACCCCGCCGCCGATCACCACCAGGGCGGGATTGAAGAAGCTGACGAGCGCCGCGATGACCTGGCCGGTGCGGTTGCCGCCCTCCCGGATCAGATCGAGCGCGGTGGCGTCGCCCGCGGCGGCGGCCGCGGCGACGTCGACGGCGCTGAGCGTGCCGTTCGCCGCCAGCCGTACGGCGAGTTCGGCCGAGCGGCCCTGCTGGGCCGCCTCCACGGCGTCGCGCGCGAGCGCGGCACCGCTGAAGTGGGCTTCCAGACAGCCCCGGTTGCCGCAGGCGCACGGACGCCCGTCGGGCACGGCCTGGATGTGCCCGATGTCGCCCGCGCTGCCCGTCGCACCGCGATGGACCTCTCCGCCGACGACGATGCCGCAGCCGATGCCGGTGCCGATCTTGACGCAGAGGAAGTCGCCCACGGAGCGTGCGACGCCCGCGTGTTGCTCCCCCATGGCCATCAGGTTCACGTCGTTGTCGACCATGACCGGACAGCCGAGTTCCTGGCTGAGTGCCTCGCGGACCGGGAAGCCGTCCCAGCCCGGCATGATCGGCGGGGCGACCGGGACACCCTCGGGGAAGCGGACGGGACCCGGAACGCCGATCCCCGCCCCGTCGAACCCCTCCGCGATCCCCGATGCCCTCAACTTGGCGGCCATGGACAGCACTTGCTCGGAGACCGCGACCGGTCCCTCGCGTACGTCCATGGGCTGGTTGAGGTGTCCGAGGATCTCCAGCTCGGCGTTGGTGACGGCCACGTCGACCGACGTCGCGCCGATGTCGACGCCCAGGAACCGCAGCGCCGGCGAGAGCCGGATGTTGTGGGAGCGGCGGCCGCCCCGCGAGGCGGCGAGTCCGTCGGCCACCACGAGGCCGGTCTCGAGGAGCCGGTCCACCTCGACGGCCAGCTTCGACCGCGAGAGGTCGACGCGATCGCCGAGCTGGGCCCGGGAGTTGGGGCCGCCGTCGCGCAACAGACGCAGCAGCCGGGCCTGATGGGCGTTCGCGGGTCGCGCCGTCATACGTCTCACGAACCCCTCCCGCCTCGGCCGGCACCTGACACGGTCAGGTTCCGGCCACCGTCACCGGTCGCGCTTTCGAGGGGAACGTAGCAGTGGCTGCCGGGAGTTGGAAGAAGTAGCGCACGGATTGCAGCAGACTTTCTCCACTCCCAGGACAAAGAGGGATCGGAGGGCGAAGGACCGTTCGGTGCTGCGGCTGTGGGCGTTGACGTTCCGCGCGGTCGCGGTACCCGTCGCGGCGGCCACGGCCCTGCTCGGCATCCGGTTCTCGGCGGTCGTCGAACCGCCGGCACTGGTGGGGTGCTGGTGGTGATGCTCGGTGCGGAGGTCCGCTGGTCGCCCGCCCGCCGCGGCCCCCGGACGGCGACGGCGCCCGCCGAGCGACCGACGTTGACGGCGTCTGCCGAGCGACCGGCGGAGACGGCATCCACCGGCTGATCGACGGAGACGGCGCCCGCCGAGCGACGTGCGGAGTCCGCGGCCGCGTCCGTCGGCCGGCTACTTCTCGCGGTCGTGGTACATCTGACGCGTGTGCTCGGTGTGCGCGCGCATGACCGCGGTGGCCCGCTGTCCGTCGCGCTCCGCTATCGCGGCGATCAGGTCACGGTGCTCGATCCAGGACTGCCGCCCGCGCTGCCGGGCCACCGGCGTGTAGTACCAGCGGACCCGGCGGTCGACCTGGGCGGCGAGTTCGGCGAGGACCGCGTTGCCGGCGAGTTCCATGACCTTGGCGTGCAGCCGCGCGTTCGTCGCGACCGCGGCGTCGACGTCGTCGGCGGCGACCGCCCGTTCGCCCTCGGTGCACAGGTCTTCGAGCGCGCTGATGGCGGCCGGACCCGCGTTGGCGGCGGCGAGCCGGGCCGCCTCGGCCTCCAGGAGCGTACGGACGGTGAGGAGCTGGTCGGCCTCCGCCTCGGTCGGCTCGTGCACGAACGCGCCCTGGGCGGGCCGGAGATCGACCCAGCCCTCCGTGCTCAGCCGTTGCAGGGCCTCCCGCACGGGCTGCCGTGACACTCCGAGATGGCCTGCGAGTTCGCTCTCGACCAGGTGCTGGCCCGGCTGGAGGGCGCGGGTGGTGATGAGTTCGAGCAGCGCTTCGTAGACACGGTCACGGAGCGGGCCGGGGCGTTCGAGCTTGGGTACCGCTCCCTGAGGCAGGCCTGTCGACAACATCACGGTCCCTTCCTGGGCAGCGTCGTCGCCGCGATAAGGAAAGTCGATTGTCAATTTGTCTTTCGCCTACAGTCTACGGCGCACAAACGCGCCACAGACACGGGAGTTGGGCTTGTCACACCCGGGGACGCGGCCGCCGGACGGGCGGCTCGGCCCGCCTCACGGACAGCTCCGCCCCACGGACAGCCCCGTCTCACGAACGGCCCCGTCTCACGAACGGCTCGGCCCGCCCCTCGGACAGCTCCGCCTCACAGACAGCCCTGTCTCGCGAACGGCTCGGTCCGCCTCACGGGCAGCCCCGTCTCACGAACGGCTCGGCCCGCCTCACGGACAGCGGACGACCTGCCCCGCGTAGGAGAGATTGCCGCCGAAGCCGAAGAGCAGGACGGGATCGCCGGTGGAGATCTCGCCGCGCTCGACCAGCTTGGAGAAGGCGAGCGGGATGCTCGCGGCCGAGGTGTTCCCGGAGTCGACCACATCGCGCGCGACGACCGCGTTGACCGCGCCGATCTTCAGGGCGAGCGGCTCGATGATGCGCAGGTTGGCCTGGTGCAGGACGACCCCGGCGAGATCCTCGGGCGCGAGACCGGCGCGCTCGCACGCCTTCCGGGCGATCGGCGGGAGCTGGGTGGTGGCCCAGCGGTAGACGCTCTGCCCCTCCTGCGCGAACCGCGAGGGGGTGCCCTCGATGCGCACCGCGTGCCCCATCTCGGGGACCGAACCCCACAGCACCGGCCCGATACCGGGCTCCTCGCCCGCCGGGCAGGCCTCGACCACGGCGGCTCCCGCGCCGTCCCCGACGAGGACGCACGTGGTGCGGTCGGTCCAGTCCGTCACGTCGGTCATCTTGTCGGCGCCGATGACGAGCGCCCGGGTCGCGGCACCGGCGCGCACGGTGTGGTCGGCGGTGGCGAGGGCGTGGGTGAACCCGGCGCAGACGACGTTGACGTCCATCGCGGCGGGCGACGGGATGCCGAGGCGGGCGGCGACCCGGGCGGCCATGTTCGGGGACCGGTCGACGGCCGTGGAGGTGGCGACGAGGACGAGGTCGATGTCGCCGGGAGTCAGACCGGCCGAGGCGAGCGCCTTGGCGGCGGCGTGCGCGGCCAGCTCGTCGACCGGTTCGTCGGGCCCGGCGATATGGCGGGTCCGGATGCCCACACGGCTCCGGATCCACTCGTCACTGGTGTCGACCATGCCCGCCAGGTCCTCGTTGGTGAGTACCTTGGCGGGCTGATAATGGCCGACGGCGGCGATCCGTGTGCCGTTCATGGGTGGTCCCCCTCGTGCTTCGGGTAGCGGGATCCACCAGTCTGATCAGTGACTCGCGGGTACGACGGCAGGTGAAGCCACAGGATTGCGCCGCCAGGCTTGTCGGCTTCTGTCAGACCTTGGTATGTCCGAACATCTACCCCGAGAACAGTTGAGTGGCCTTCTGTACGAGCTCGTAGACGCCGTAGCACAGGGGAGCGCCCACCCACAGCCAGGCGAAGGCGGTCAGCGCCGGCCGGCCGGGCGGGCTCGGGACACCGGCGTCGTCAGGCGGACTCGGGCTGCTGTCGTGCGACATCGGCGGCCTCCCTGGGCGCGGGGATGTGATGGCGGGCGTGCACGGGGCGTACGAACTCGTTGGCGACGAAGCCGACGGCGAGCAGCCCGATCATGATCAGGAACGACAGTCCGTACAGGGACGATCCGTGTCTGCCCGCCGCCTCCTGGTGGTCGGCGATCCGGTTCACGATCAGCGGCCCGAGGACGCCGGCGGTGGACCAGGCGGTGAGCAGCCGTCCATGGATGGCACCGACCTGGTACGTGCCGAACAGGTCCTTCAGATAGGCCGGGACCGTGGCGAAGCCTCCGCCGTAGAAGGAGAGGATCACCAGCGCGCTCAGGATGAACAACGGTTTGGAGGAGTCCCCGAACCACGCGATGACTGCGTACATGAGGGCGCCGACCCCGAGGTAGACCCGGTAGATGTTCTTGCGCCCGATCAGGTCGGAGGTCGAGGACCAGCCGATCCGGCCGGCCATGTTGGCGGCGGAGAGCAGGGCGACGAATCCGGCGGCCGCCGAGGCGGTGACCGGGGTGGAGCTGTCCGTGAAGAAGTCCGTGATCATCGGGGCGGCCTTCTCCAGGATGCCGATGCCGGCGGTGACGTTCATGCACAGAACGACCCACAGCAGCCAGAACTGCGGGGTGCGGACGGCGTTGCGGGCGGAGACCTGGACCCCGTCGAGCGCGCTCGGCCCGGACGCGGCCGGCGTCTCGCCGCGCGGGACGCGCACCAGCAGCACGCCGAGCGTCATGAACACGGCGTACGAAAGACCGTGCACGAGGAAGGCGACCGCGATCCCGGAGGAGTCGGATCCGAACGACTTCAGCATCTGGGCGGACCAGGGCGAGGCGATCAGCGCGCCGCCGCCGAAGCCCATGATCGCGATGCCGGTGGCCATTCCGGGCCGGTCGGGGAACCACTTGATCAATGTGGAGACCGGTGAGATGTAGCCGATACCGAGGCCCGTGCCGCCGACGAAGCCGTAGCCGAGGACGATCAGCCAGTACTGCTCGGTGGCCGCGCCGAGCGCGGAGATGAGGAAGCCGGAGGAGAAGCAGACGAGGGCGACGGTCATGGCCCAGCGCGGACCGTTGCGCTCGACGAGGGTGCCGCCGAACGCGGCCGACAGGCCGAGCATCACGATGGCGACCTGGAAGGGCAGCGCGCTCTGGGTTCCGCTGAGACCGAGCGCGGATTCGAGCGGCGGCTTGAAGACGCTCCAGGCGTAGGCCTGGCCGATGGAGAGATGGACCGACAGGGCGGCCGGCGGGACGAGCCAGCGGCTCCAACCGGGGGGTGCGACGGGAGGGCTCATGATCCGGGACGATAGGAAGCGGTTGTCCGGCTGTGAAGCGGGGTGACGCGAACTCGTCGACCGTATGCGGTGAGCGGTATCCCTGGCGCGACGAACGGTCACCGGACCGGGGCACCGGGGGCGCGGACCCGTTCGGCGACAGCCGGTCCGGTCCGGTCCGGCCCGTACCCTTGTCGAGTCCCATTCCATCCTGTAGACAATATTTCGTCGACAGAGTTCGGCAGTTCCTCGGTACCCTCGACCGAACGGAGCGCCACACAGTGAGAGTCGCAGTTCTCGGCGCCGGTGCGATCGGCGCCTACGTCGGCGCCGCTCTGCACCGCGCGGGCGCCGACGTGCATCTCGTCGCCCGTGGACCGCATCTCGCGGCCATGAGGCGGCACGGCGTCCACGTCCTCAGTCCACGCGGGGACTTCACCGCGCAGGCCCACGCCACCGACGACCCGGCCGAGATCGGACCGGTCGACTACGTCTTCCTCGGTCTGAAGGCCAACTCGTACGCGGCGTGCGGGCCGCTGATCGAGCCCCTGCTGCACGACACGACGGCGGTCGTCGCCGCCCAGAACGGCATTCCCTGGTGGTACTTCCACCGGCACGGCGGACCGTACGACGGCCACCGGGTGGAGAGCGTGGACCCGGGCGGCGCGGTCGGCGCGGTCCTGGCCCCGGAGCGGGCAGTCGGGTGCGTCGTGTACGCCGCGACCGAACTGGCGGGACCGGGCGTCGTGCGCCATCTCGAAGGCACCCGGTTCTCCGTCGGGGAGCCCGACCGGTCCGTCTCGCCGCGCTGCCGGGCGTTCAGCGACGCCATGCGGGAGGGCGGGCTGAAATGCCCGGTCGAACCGGACCTGCGCAACGACATCTGGCTCAAGCTGCTCGGCAACATCTCCTTCAACCCCATCAGCGCGCTGGCCCGCGCCACGATGCGGCAGATGTGTCTGCACGGCGGGACGCGCAGGGTCATCGAGATCATGATGACCGAGACGCTGGCCGTCGCCCGGGCACTCGGCTGCGAGGTGGGGGTGTCCATCGAGCGGCGCCTCGCGGGTGCCGAGCGGGTCGGCGACCACCGCACCTCGACACTCCAGGACCTGGAGCGCGGCAAGCCGCTGGAGCTCGACGTACTGCTGGCGGCCGTCGTGGAACTCGCGGAGATCACCGGAGTGCCGGTCCCGACGCTGCGCACCGTGTACGCCATCTCGGATCTGCTCGCGCTGCGGACGGCGGCGTGAGGTGCCGAGGCGGACGGCGGCCTGAGGTGCCGTGGCGGACTGCTGCCTGAGGTGCCGTGGCGGACTGCTGCCTGAGGTGCGGAGCGGGCCGCCCGCCCGGCGAGGCGGCCCTCGGCCCGCTCCGCGGGTGCAGGACAATGAGATCGTGAAGGTCGCTCTCACGGCACGCCCGGGGTGACCCGAACGCCAACCGGCGATCGCGAGGGCCGATCCGGCCGGCCGAACGCATGGAAGCGGGACTGATCAGGACATGGGACGAGTCACGGAACGACGCAAGGTGATCCGCGTCCGGAACGGAGCCGTGAGCTCCCGACCGGACACGCTCGTCGCCGAGGAGCCGCTGGAGATCCGGCTCAACGGCAAGCCTCTGGCGATCACCATGCGCACCCCGGGCGACGACTTCGCGCTGGCCGCGGGGTTCCTGGTCAGCGAAGGGGTGCTGGGGCGTGCCGACGAGCTCCAGAACATCGTGTACTGCGCGGGAGCCACGGAGGACGGCTTCAACACGTACAACGTCGTCGACGTGCGGACGGCGCCCGGTGTCGTCATCCCCGACATCACGCTCGAACGGAATGTGTACACGACGTCCTCGTGCGGTCTGTGCGGCAAGGCGAGTCTGGACGCGGTCCGTACGACGGCCCGCTGGACCATCGACGACACGGAGGGCGGCACCACTCCCCCGGTGCGGCTGGAACCCGACCTGCTCGCGAGCCTCCCCGACCGGCTGCGCGCGGCCCAGCGGGTCTTCGACCGGACCGGGGGTCTGCACGCGGCGGCCCTGTTCACCGAGGAGGGTGAGCTGGTCGACATACGCGAGGACGTGGGCCGGCACAACGCGGTCGACAAGCTGGTCGGCCGCGCTCTGCAGAACGGCACGCTCCCGCTCTCCCGGACGGTCCTGCTGGTCTCCGGCCGGGCGTCTTTCGAGCTGGCGCAGAAGGCGGTGATGGCGGGCATCCCGGTGCTGGCGGCCGTCTCCGCTCCGTCGTCCCTGGCCGTCGACCTTGCGGCGGAGACCGGCCTGACCCTGATCGGCTTCCTGCGCGGCGCCAACATGAACGTGTACGCGGGCGAGCACCGCGTCACCCTGCGGGCCGCGGCCGGCCAGGGCTGACGGCGGCTCCCCCGCGGCACGGCGGCGGGGCCCCGGACGGCGGGGAGCGCCCCCTGCGCCGGAGGGGCCCCGCCTCGGTCCCGGACCACCGCCACCACCGCCGCAGCCGCAGCCGCAGTGCAGCCGCACGCGACGGGCTTCGCCCGTGCCCGGGTTCAGCGAACCGAGAAGCGCACCTCACGCGCGGTCACGACCGTGCCGAGGCGCGGGAAGTCCAGCCGGACGGAGGCGTCGTGCTCGGAGGCGGTGAACGCGGCCATCGCGTCCTCGACGAAGACGAGGTCGTAGCCGAGGTCGCCGGCGGCGCGCGCGGTGGACTCGACCCCGAGGTTGGTGGCGATCCCGCCGAACACCAGGGTGGAGACGCCGTGTTCGCGCAGCCGCTCGTCGAGGCCGGTGCCCTGGAACCCGCCGATGGTCCGCTTCACGATCTCCAGGTCACCCTCCGCGACGAGTCCGGCGACCAGTCCGCTCCCGGGCGGCTGCTCCGCGACTCCGGACCGCTCGACCCGGATGAGCACGACGAGAGCGGCCGCCTTCCGGAAGGACTCCGCCAACTCCTCGGCGGTGGCGAGAACTTCGGTCCCCTTGTTCGGTTCCAGGGGCAACGCCACGATGCGCTCCATCAGATCGACGAGCACGAGTGCGGTGCGCGCCGGGTCGAGGGCGAGGCGGGGTTCGGTTTCGGGTGCGGTCATGACGGAACGTTAGCCCGCATCAGCCGTCCGTACCGGAAATCCGGATCGACAAGCCCGTGAACTGCTCCTCTCCGGGCGGACACGCGAGCACGAAAATTCTGGCGTGAACACGACCGGTGCATGCTCCTTGTGGGGTGACTGAGGGCCCAAGTAGCCTCTGCGGCGCGAACGTTGGACGTGGGATGTCCTTAGAATCCGGATTGCCCAGCCGCCGTACGAAGGGCAGGTCGCACCATGCCGTCACGCCTCGCCACCCGTCTGAGATCCCTCTCAGCCGCTCTCCTCGGCATCGCCGCGCTGATCGTGCTCCCGGGCACGGCGCGGGCCGAACCCACTTCAGTCGCACCCGCGTTCGAGCAGCAGGTGTTGTTCAAAGCCTCGCAGGATCCGGGCTACGCCTGCTTCCGCATCCCCTCCGTCGTCCGGACGACCAGGGGAACGCTGCTGGCGTTCGCCGAGGGACGCGTCCTCAACTGCGGTGACGCGGCCGACATTGACATCGTGGTGAAGCGCTCCGACGACGGCGGCCGCACCTGGAGCCCGCTCCGGGTCGTCAACGAGGGGAACGGGGACACCCACGGCAACCCCACCCCGGTCGTGGACCGCGAGACCGGCCGGATCGTGCTGGCGGAGACCTACAACACGGGCCGTACGGACAGCGCGAGCTGCTCGGTCCCCTGCGACCGCACCCCGCATCTCCAGTACAGCGACGACGACGGTCTGAGCTGGTCGCAGCCGCGCGATCTCAGCACCGAGATCCTGCCCGCGAACTGGAACTCCTGGTACGCCACCGGTCCGGTCCACGGCGTCCAGCTCACCCGCGGCCGGCACGCGGGACGGCTCGTGTTCGCCGTCAACACCGAGACCTGGGACGGCAGCCGGGTCACCGCCAACAACGCCGCCCTCATCACCAGCGACGACGGCGGCGGCCACTGGGACATCGGGGCGAGCGACTCCTGGCCGATCGCGGCCGACGGCACCTTCCGGCAGAAGCCGTCCGAGATGACCCTCACGGAGCGCACCGACGGATCGCTCCTGATCAGCGGCCGTGAGCAGGACGGGACCGACCTCGGCCACCGCACCCAGGCGGTCAGCCGGGACGGCGGCGACAGCTTCGTGTCCCCCTTCCGTGACGTCCCGGACCTCTACGCGCCCCAGGTGCAGGGCTCGACGCTGCGCTTCGGGGACCGGATCCTGCTCTCATGCCCCGCCGACCCGGACCGCCGCCGCACGATGACGGTCCGCTCCTCCTACGACGGCGGACGCACCTGGGACAGCGTGGACCGCGGGACGGTCGTCACCACCGACTGGTCGGGCTACTCCGACCTGGTGGGTATCGACGGCGACACCGTGGGCCTGCTGTACGAGGGCGGCGCGGTCGACGCACGCGACGAGATCCGCTTCGCCCGCTTCACCGAGGACTGGCTCCGGCCACGCCGGGGCCCGGACCCCACGACGGCCGACCTCGCTCCGCTCACCCGGCGGGCGGCGGTCCTCGGCGACCCGGGCGAGACCGCCGGCGTGCTCGGGGGCGGGCTGGAGTTCGACGGCACCGACGACGCCGTACGACTGCCGTATCAGGACCGGCTGCCGCTGGGGACGAAGGACTTCACGGCGTCCCTGTGGTTCCGCTACACGGCCACCGGCGGTGAGCAGCCCCTGCTGTGGATGGGCGGAATCGGTACGAGCCAGCCGCAGGTGTGGCTGCGCGGGGAGCCCGCGTCCAACCGGATCACCGGGCTCATCACCACCAGGAACGGCGCGTCGGCCCCGGCCACGGCGTTCGTGCGCACCACGAGCTCCTTCAACGACGGCCAGTGGCACCATCTGGCGCTGCGCCGCGGCGGGGGGCAGCTCACCCTGTTCCTCGACGGGACGACGGTCAGTACGGCGGACGTGCCCGGATCGGTGAGCCGGAACTCGCCGTTCGGCGTGCACATCGGCCAGCGGATGGACAGCCGGGCCTTCTTCACCGGGGCGATCGACGATGTGCGGGTCTACGACCGCGCGTTGAGCGACGACGAGCTGTCCGCGCCGCCCTCGCGGAAGGTGACCCGGGACACCGTCCTGTGGCTTCCCCTGGACCGGGTCGCCAAGGACGGTTAGTGTCCCGCCGTCGCGGCCGGGGAGACCCGGGGCCCGGCGGAGCGGGCCGGGCCGGCGGCCCGGCCCGCTCCTTCGGCCCTACCTCCCGTGTCCGCCGTGCCCCCGCCACCGGACGGCCGGCCCGGGCCGGTGCGGCCGCTCACCTCCGGATCACGGGCCCGGCGTCTGGCGATCACCGCGCACACCATGAGCTGCATCTGGTGGAAGAGCATCAGCGGGAGCACGGCGAGGGAGGCGTGCGCGCCGAACAGGACACCGGCCATGGGCAGGCCCGAGGCGAGCGACTTCTTGGACCCGGCGAACTGGATGGCGATCCGGTCCTCGCGGTCGAAGCGCAGGGCCTTCGCGCCGTACCAGGTCAGGAGGAGCATGACGCCGAGCAGCAGCGCCTCGACGACGAGGAGCCCCGCCAGCCGGGCGCCGCTGACCTGGCTCCAGATGCCCTGCACCATGCCCTCGCTGAAGGCGGTGTAGACGACGAGCAGGATGGATCCGCGGTCGACGTGGCCGAGGACCTTCTTGTGGCGGGTGATGAAGCCGCCGATCCACGGGCGCAGCAGTTGTCCGGCCAGGAACGGCACGAGCAGTTGCAGCACGATCCTGACGACCGAGTCCGTGGAGAAGCCGCCGCCGCTGCTGCCGAGGAGCAGCGCGGCGAGCAGCGGGGTGATGACGATGCCGGCGAGGGAGGAGAAGGAGCCCGCGCAGATGGCGGCGGGCACGTTGCCGCGGGCGATCGAGGTGAAGGCGATCGACGACTGGATGGTCGAGGGGACGAGCGTGAGGAAGAGGAGGCCGGTGTAGAGGTCGTGGGTCAGGAAGACCGGCTCCAGGCCGCGGGCGGCGAGGCCGAGCAGCGGGAACGCCACGAAGGTGCAGACCAGGACCGTACCGTGCAGCCGCCAGTGTTTGAGGCCGTCCATCGCCTCACGGGTGGACAGGCGTGCGCCGTACAGGAAGAAGAGGAAGGCGATGGCCGCCGTGGACGCGCCCGAGGCGACGTCCGCCGCCGTTCCGCTCGCCGGGAACAGGGCGGCGAGGCCCACGGTCCCGAGCAGCAGCAGGATGTAGGGGTCGACCGGCATCCAGCTCGGCCACTGCAGGCGTTTCACGGTGCTCCACTGCTCGGTTGCTCGGTTCGGTGCCGGTGATCGCCGTCGGCGGATCGTGCCCTCTCTATCGTCCTCTCCCGGGCCGCGATCGGGAATCCGTCATACCGCTCTGACTGTCATCACGTATCGCGATAACGTGGGCCCGTGTACGACCCTTCCCAGCTGCGTACGTTCCTGGCGGTGGCCCAGACGCTGAGCTTCACGCGGGCCGCCAGGCGGCTGGGGGTGCGCCAGTCCACGGTCAGCCAGCATGTGCGCCGGCTGGAGGACGCCGCCGGGCGGCAGTTCTTCTCACGCGACACCCACTCCGTGGAGCTCACCGAGGACGGGGAGGCGATGCTCGGGTTCGCGCGGCGGATCCTGGAGGTGCAGGAACAGGCGACGGCGTTCTTCACGGGTACCCGGCTGCGGGGCCGGCTGCGCTTCGGCGCGTCCGAGGACTTCGTGCTGACCCGGCTGCCGGAGATCCTGGAGGGGTTCCGCACCGACCACCCCGAGGTGGACCTGGAGCTGACGGTGGAGCTGTCCGGCACGCTCCACGAGCAGCTCGCCGCCGGGCATCTCGATCTGGTGCTGGCGAAACGGCGGCCCGAGGATCCGCGCGGGGAACTCGTCTGGCACGACCGTCTCGTGTGGATCGGCGCCCAGCGGTTGCGGCTCGACCCGGACCGCCCGGTCCCGCTGATCGTCTACCCGCCCCCGGGCATCACCCGTGCGCTGGCCCTCGAAGCGCTGGAGCGCCAGGGGCGGCCGTGGCGCGTCGCCTGTACCAGCGGCAGCCTCAACGGTCTGATCGCGGCGGCCCGCGCGGGCCTCGGCGTGATGGCCCACTCGCGGGGGCTGGTGCCGCCCGGCCTGGTCCGGGTGCCGGAGCGGGCGGGGCTGCCGGAGCTCGGCGAGGTCGACTTCGTGCTGGTGCACGGCCGGCGGCGGCCGTCCGCGCAGGACGCCGCGGACGCGCTCGCGACGGCGATCCTCGCGGGCGGGGACCGGCTGCACAGGGGGCAGCGGAGTTAGGGACTGCCGTTTGGATCATGCGGCGGGACGCGGGGCCGACCCTCGGTCGAAACAGCCGGATTGAGGCATTCCGGATCGGCTCTCCAGGGCTCTGGGATCCCCCTGCGGGGTCGTGCCGATTCCGTGGAGATTACGGACTCGAAACCTACGGAACCGTAGGGGATTCTGTCCGACCCTTCCCCTTGTGCGGCATTTCCGTGGTTGACCTGTGCGGACGCCACACCCCTCGGCGGTTCGAGCCCCCTCCCGTCCACTCGCGTGGTGGGGTAGCTTTCACGGCGCTGTGCGGAGGCCACGAGGAGCGGTATTGCGCGAGTTCACCAACCCCCCGTTGGCGTCGGCGCCGCCGGTGGGCGGCCTGGCCGACGCCGTGTTCGAGTATGCCCGGGTGGATCCGCTCCACGTCGCGCTCGGCCGCAAGGACGAGCAGGGACAGTGGCGCGATGTCACCTCGGCGGAGTTCCGGGACGAGGTCCTGGCGCTCGCCAAGGGCATGCTGTCCCAGGGCATACGTTTCGGCGACCGGGTCGCCATCATGTGCCGCACCCGCTACGAGTGGACCCTCTTCGACTTCGCCCTGTGGACGATCGGCGCCCAGGTCGTACCGATCTACCCCACCTCCTCCGCCGAGCAGGTCTTCTGGATGCTGCACGACGCGCAGGTGTCGGCGGTCATGGTGGAGCACGAGGACCACGCGATGACCATCGCCACGGTCGTCGACCGGCTGCCCCAGCTCCACAAGCTGTGGCAGCTCGACGTGGGCGCGGTGCACGAGCTGTACGAGGCGGGCGCGCACCTCGACGACGAGGTGGTGCACCGGCACCGTCGCGCCGTCACCCCCGAATCCATCGCGACGATCATCTACACCTCGGGCACGACAGGGCGCCCCAAGGGCTGTGTCATCTCGCACGCGAACTTCATGTTCGAGGCGGACACCGTCATCGAGCGCTGGGAGCCCGTCTTCCACTCCAAGCGCGGCGACGAGGCGAGCACCCTGCTGTTCCTGCCGCTCGCGCACGTCTTCGGGCGGATGGTGCAGATCGCCGCGTTCCGCGGAGGGGTCAAGTTCGGGCACCAGCCCCAGCTCAACGCGTCCGCGCTGCTGCCGGACCTCGCCGCCTTCCGGCCCACCTTCTTCCTGGCCGTGCCGTACATCTTCGAGAAGGTCTTCAACTCCGCGCGCCGCAAGGCCGAGAGGGAGGGCAAGGCCGGTCCCTTCGAGAAGGCCGTCGACGTCGCCGTGCGCTACGCGGACGCCGTCGAGGCCAAGGCCTGGGGCACCGGTCCGGGCCCCTCGGCGAGCCTGCGCATGCAGCACCAGGTCCTCGACAAGCTCGTCTACTCCAAGGTCCGGGCCGCGATGGGCGGCCGGGTCAGACACGCGATGTCCGGCGGCTCGGCGATGGACCGGCAGCTCGGGCTGTTCTTCGCGGGCGCGGGCATCACCATCTACGAGGGGTACGGGCTCACCGAGTCCACGGCGGCCGCCACCGCCAACCCGCCCGAGCTCACCCGGTTCGGCACCGTCGGGCAGGCGATCCCCGGGACCACCGTGCACATCGCGGACGACGGCGAGATCTGGCTGAACGGCGGCAACGTCTTCCAGGGCTACCTGAACAACGACAAGGCCACCGACGCCACCCTGCACGACGGCTGGCTCGCCACCGGAGACCTCGGGTCCCTGGACGAGGACGGCTATCTCACCATCACCGGGCGCAAGAAGGAGATCCTGGTGACCTCCGGCGGCAAGAGCGTCTCGCCGGGCACGCTGGAGGAGCGGGTGCGCGACCATCCGCTCGTCGCGCAGTGCATAGTGGTCGGCAACGACCGGCCGTACATCGCCGCGCTCGTCACCCTCGACTCCGAGGCCGTCGAGCACTGGCTCCAGATGCGCGGCAAGCCTCCGCTCTCGGCCGGGGATCTGGTGCGCGACCCCGATCTGGAGACCGAGGTGCGGCGCGCCGTGGTCGCCGCGAACACGCTGGTCTCGCAGGCCGAGTCGATCCGCACCTTCCGGATCCTGGCCAACCAGTTCACCGAGGAACACGGCCTGCTGACGCCGTCGCTGAAGCTGAAGCGCAAGGCGATCGAGAAGGCGTACGAGACCGAGGTCGAGGCGCTCTACCGGACGTAGGGCCGGTCGTTCGGATCGTGCGGCGAGGCGCGTGGCCGGCGGACGGAAGCCCCTGTCGGTCTCCGGCGCGAACCCCCGGCGTGATTGATCGGACTATTTCAGCCAATCTTCGATTCCGCGTGCCCGGAGCCCGGTCAGGAATGCATCACGGCCCGTGATCGTTGACCATACGAAGACCACCCGACGACTTAAGGATCGAGAGCTCGTGAGCAAGGTCCCCCCGATCATCCTGAACAACGGCGTCGAGATGCCACAGCTCGGCTTCGGTGTCTGGCAGGTGCCGGACGACGAGGCGGAGCGGGCGGTCGCCACCGCACTGGAGTCCGGGTACCGCAGCATCGACACAGCGGCGATCTACGGCAACGAAGAGGGCACCGGCAAGGCCGTGAGCGCCTCCGGCATCGCCCGCCAGGAACTCTTCGTCACCACCAAGCTCTGGAACAGCGACCAGGGGTACGACTCCGCGCTGCGTGCCTTCGACACCTCGCTGGAGAAGCTCGGCCTGGACTACGTCGACCTGTATCTGATCCACTGGCCGACGCCGGCCCGCGGCCGTTACGTCGACACGTTCAAGGCCCTGGAGAAGATCTACGCCGACGGCCGCGCCAAGGCCATCGGCACCTCGAACTTCCTCCCGGAGCACCTGGCGAAGCTGATCGACGAGACGTCCGTCATCCCGGCGGTCAACCAGATCGAGCTGCACCCGCACCTCCAGCAGCGCGCGGCCCGTGAGTTCCACGCCGAGCAGGGCATCGCGACCGAGGCCTGGTCGCCGCTGGGCCAGGGCAAGGGCCTCCTGGAGGTCCCGGCGATCGTCGCCATCGCCCAGAAGCACGGCCGCACCCCGGCCCAGATCGTCCTGCGCTGGC
Source organism: Streptomyces sp. NPDC059371 (assembly GCF_042751995.1). Taxonomy (NCBI): domain Bacteria; kingdom Bacillati; phylum Actinomycetota; class Actinomycetes; order Kitasatosporales; family Streptomycetaceae; genus Streptomyces; species Streptomyces sp. NPDC059371. The sequence continues at coordinate 198,149 of NZ_JBHYXD010000002.1, forward strand.
ACCTCCAGCTCGGAAACGTCGTGATCCCGAAGTCCGTGACGCCGTCCCGGATCAAGGAGAACATCGACGTCTTCGACTTCTCCCTGGACACCGAGGACATCGCGGCGATCTCGGCACTGAACGAGGACCGCCGGCTGGGGCCCGACCCGGCCGCGTTCGACATCGGCTGACCCGCCCGGATCACCCTCGGCCGCACACCGGCCGACGGGCACCGATACGCCGGGGGGGCGGGCGCCACAGCAGCCCCCGGGCGCGCGGGTTGA
>NZ_JBHYXD010000002.1:198421-207311 GCF_042751995.1 Streptomyces sp. NPDC059371
AGGACCACACACCCCCGCCGCCCCGGCGGTTTTTTAACGCCCTTGGACCGGACCAATCCCGGACTCAAGTCTTGACGCGGTCATGCAAGCGGGGCCACCTTGGACCAACCCGGTAAGGAAAGTTTCCTAACAGAAGGGCCCCCCACAGTGCGCACTCGAACACTGACCCTGTCCGCGGCCGTCGGAGCGGCACTGCTCGCCGTCGCCGCGCTCCCGGCCAACGCCTCCGGAAGCGGCGCACCCCGCTCGGCACAGGAGGGTTCGGTCAGCGCGGCCGCCCTCCTCGCCAAGGTGACGTCCTGCTCGCAGATCTCGAACGGCAAGTACAGGACGGACGAGGAGACCTCGGCCACGATCCCCGTCTGCGGCAAGAACGGCGCCGTGTTCTGGAAGGCCGACATGGACATCGACTGCGACGGCCAGGTCACCGCCAAGTGCAACGCCGGCACCGACCCCTGGTTCCAGGACGACACCGCCTTCCACCAGTCCGACGGCAGGGCGCTGCGCGCCGACTCGCTGCCCTACGTCGTCGTGCCGAGCTCCAGCGGCATCTGGAAGTACACGAGTTCGGGCATCAAGGGCGGCGGTGTGGTCGCCGTCGTCTACAACGGCAAGGTCGAGTACGCGGTCGTCGGCGACACCGGACCGACGCAGATCATCGGTGAGGCGTCGTACGCGACGGCGAACGCGCTCGGCATCGACCCCGACCCGGAGACGGGCGGAGCCGACAGCGGCGTGACGTACATACTCTTCAAGAACTCGCAGGTGTCCCCCATCGAGAGCCACAGCGCGGCCGTGTCGCTCGGGGACTCCCTGGCCCGGCAGTTCCTCGCCAACAACTGAGGAGCGGGGGACGGAGACGGCCCGCGGGGCGGAAGCGCCCCGCGGGCGGTATCAGACGGGCTGGCCGATCGGGCGGACGACCACCGTGTTCACGTCGACGCCCGTCGGCTGTCCGATCGCCCAGACGATCGAGTCGGCCAGCTGGTCCGCCGTCAGGAGCTGCCCGGGCGGCAGGCTGCCGTAGCTGTCCCAGAACGGGGTCTCCACACGGCCGGGCGAGATCAGTGTCACGCCCACGCCGTACTCGGTGACCTGGCGCCTGGTGTTCTCCGCGAGCCCGGTCACCGCCCACTTGGTCGCGCCGTAGATGTTGCCGGGCGTGTTCACATGCCCGGCGACACTGCCGATCAGGACGATGCGGCCGCGGGACTCCTTCAACGCGTCGATGGACGCCCTGATGAGCAGCGCGGGTCCCAGCACATTGGTCAGCACCATCTCGGACCAGCCGGCGGGGTCCCCCTCCGCGACCGTGTCGTGGGTGGCGAACCCGGCGTTGGCGACGACGGTGTCGACGCGCCCGAACTCCTTGAGCGTCGCCTCGACCGCGGCCCTCACCTGGTCGTACTCGGCCGCGTGCCCGACGATCGTCAACAGCCCTTCGGGGCGGCCGAGTTCCTCGGCGAAGGCGTTCAGCCGCTCCGCTCCGCGCCCGGTGACGGCCACCCGGTGCCCGGCGTCGAGCAGCCGGCGGGCGACCGCGGCCCCGATGCCGCTTCCGCCCCCGGTGATGAGCGCGACCGGAGAATCGGTCATGGTGTACCCCCTGGAGTGTCCGGCCCCGAGGCCGGCCGACTGTGCCTCGAACTACGGGAGTTCATCACTTGGAGCGCGCTCGATGTCAAGGCCCGCCGGCCGCGCTCGCGGCCGGGCGGCGGCCACCGTGACTACTCGGGTTTGACCCCCACGTACACCGTCATCGCCGTCAGGACGAACGTGTCCGAACGGTGGTGCACGCTCGCCTTGTCCTCCGGGTCGAGGAGCCGGTCGAGCGTGGCGAGGTCCTCCGCGTCGAGGCCCTCGGCGAGACCCTCCCGCCTGCGGGTGAGCGCGGTGACGACGAAGGCGCGGGCCTCGTCCGAGACCGGTGCGGGCAGGTCGAGCAGAAAGGTGCGGGTCGCCGTGTGGCGCAGCCCGACGGCGGTGAGCAGAGCGGGCCAGTCCTCCGTCTCCGGCACCGCTCCGGGCAGCTCGGCCCGCATACGGGTGAACCACTCGTCGTGCACCGCGTCGATGCGGGCCTCCAGACCGGGCCGGCCGATACCGGTGTCGCGCGGGAGGAAACGCGTGGGCAGGCCGCCCTCCAGCAAGGCGAGCGTGCCGCCGGGGGCCAGGCTCCGGACGAAACCGGTGAGCGCCGCCCGCTGGTCGCCGACGTGGTGCAGCGACCTGCTGGCCCACACCAGGTCCGCGGGATACTCCAAGTCCCCCACACCCTCGGAGAGTTCGGCCTCCATCGTGCTGAACCGGTCGGCGAAGCCCAGCCGCTCGGCGCGGGCGCGGGCCTCCGTCAGCAGGGGCTCGGCGACGTCGACGGCGACGACCCGCGCACCGGGGAACGTCTCGGCGAGCAGCCCGGAGATGACACCGGGGCCGCTTCCGGCGTCCACGATCAGCCCGGGATCGGGCCGCTGCTCCCGCAGCCACTCGGCCGCCTGGAGGTAGGCCGGGGTGAACAGCTCCGCCTCCTGCACCAGCATGGGCAGCATCTGGCCGAAGTCCATGTGGGTGTGGTCGTGGCCGCTGCCGTGCCCCTGGCCGGGCGCGGAGCCGTGGTTCCGGCCGTGGTCGTGAGCCCCGCCCCGGTGGTGCGCCGGGCCGCTGCCGTGCTCGTGGTGGTGGTCCTGTGCCATGGGGCAAGCCTCTCTCTCGGGATGAGGACAGCCTGCTCCGCCACTCCCGGAAACGGCCAGTCGTGTTGCTCGAACGGCAAAAGCGGGCGCCCCCGGAAATCCGGAGGCGCCCGCGTTCCCGGTGCGCGTGGGTCAGCCGCTCAGCCGGTCACAGGGCCGGGTGCGCGTTCTTCATGAGCTCCTGGAACTGGGCGGAGAACCAGTGTCCGGAGAGCGGGGCGTTCGGCAGGGCGCCGGAGAGGCTGTTCCCGTTGCGGGCGTTGCCCGTGTACGTCGGATCGCACATCCGGTCGAAGCCCTTGCCCTCGTCGTTCGCGATCGCCGTGCTGGAGCCGTCGGACTCGCCCGAAGGCTTCATCCACACTTGGAGGAATGCACGGCGTGCGTCGGCGACCTTGGCGTGGGCGCGGGCGACCTTGAGACGGGCCTTGGTCCGGTTCTTTGATCCCTTCCGTTTGCGGGACAGCTCCCGCTGGGCCTTCTTCAGCTTCTTCTCCGCCCGGCGCAGGAACCGCGGGGAGTCGATCCTCGTGCCGTCGGACAGGACCGCGATGGGGGTCCCCCCGGACGGAGTCTGGGGGAGCGTCAGCCCCAGGTCGATGCCGATGGTGCGGTCGGTGTCGGGCATCCGGGCGGCGTCGGCGGCGGGGTCGGTGTCGACGACGAAGGAAGCGAAGTACCGTCCCGCGCTGTCCTTGATCACGGTGATGGAGGTGGGGGTGGTGGGCAGGGTGCGGGACCACTTCACCTTCACCGCGCCGATCTTCGGCAGGTTCAGCCGTCCGCCGACGGTAACGCTCCAGCGGGCGTTGGCGGTGAACCGGATCGACTGCCGGGTGTCCTTGCGGGACTTGAAGCGGGGCGCACCCAGCCTGGGTCCCTTGCGGGTGCCCTTGAGGGAGGCGAAGAAGTTCCGGTAGGCGGCCTCCGCGTCCCGCAGCGCCTGCTGGAGCACCACCGCGGAGACCTCGCCCAGTCAGGACCGCCCGGCTGTCCGCTTGGCCTCGGTGATCAGCTTCCGGGACAGCTCACCCGCCGTCGGGAACGCCCGCCCGGCCCTGTGGGCATCCTCACGCGCGCGCACCGCGTCGTTGAACACGACACGGGCGCACCCGAACGCCCTGGCCAGCAAGGCCTGCTGGCCAGGGTCCGGGTACAGACGGAAGCTGTACCGGAACTGCATGACGATCACACTAGGCAGGTCGAACCCGCATCGTCACCGGGAACATGCACGCGACCCGTCACCGTCACCGGGCTCGACGGTGCAGGGGATGGAGGCGACGGCGTTGGTGCCGACGTCGGCGGGAACGGCTGCGGCGGCTCCGCCCGTTCCCGCGGCGATCAGGGCGAGTGCCCCGAGAATGGCTGTTCTCGCACGGCTCATGTGCGGGTCCCTCATCCGTTGAGGGCGCGCAGGTGGTCGCGCAGCCCGATGCCGTAGGAGGTCGGAGTTCCGTCGTAGTTCGAGATCAGCGACGGACCCGAGGAGCAGTCCCAGGTGTTCCAGGTCCAGCCGAGATAGGAGAGCCCCCGGTCGTCGAACCACTTCATGACGGTGTCGACGAAGGAGTGGGAGCAGGTGTTCTCCCCGATCTCGCCCGCCACCAGGGGAACTTGGGCGGCGACGGGTGCGAGGGTCGAGTTCCAGCAGCTCTCGCTCGCGCAGGTGTTGAAGTTGTAGACGTGGTAGGCGGCGACGAGATTGCCCGTGGGATCACTGGGCCTGTACGTCAGCCACTGGCTCAGGTCGTTCGAGTACGCGAGACCGCCGGCCAGGATCAGGTTCTTGGCGCCGGTGCCGCGAACCGCGTCGACCAGGGACTGCATTCCGGCGACCTGGTAGGAGATGCCGGGGCAGGTGCCGCCGTCGCGCCAGCAGGTCCACGCCTGGGTGGTCGTGGAGGTCGCGCGGTCCGGGTAGGGCTCGTTGAACAGGTCGAAGGCGACGGCCGGGTCGTCCTTGAAGGTGCTCGCGACCGAGGACCAGAAGGACGGCGTGTACTGCGCGTCGGGCATCGGTTTCTGGCAGGTGGCGTGCACGTCGGAGCAGCCCGCCGAGTTGCCGGTGTACTGGCCGTAGGTCCAGTGCAGTTCGACGAGCGGTGTCATGCCGTGCGCCTCGACCTTGGCCACCAGGTCCTTGACCGCGGCGATGTAGTTGGCGCCCGCGTACTCCGGCTTGATGTTGGAAAGGCCGAGCCAGCACTCCTCGTTGAGCGGGATGCGGACCGTGTTGACCTTCCAGTCGGCGATCGCCTTGACGGAGGCGTCGTCGACGGGACCGTCGAAGAAGCCGTAGCCCTGGACGCACATGAACTCGCCGCCGGAGCGGTTGACGCCGAGCATGCGGCGGGTGGCTCCCGCCGAGTCGACCAGCTTGTTGCCCGAGACGTGCAGTTTCGGCGCCCCACCGCCGGCCGGCGGTGGATCGGTGGGTGTGGGAGTGGGCGTCGGCTGGGTGTCCACGTTGCAGGTGGTGCCGTTGAGGCGGAAGGCCGTCGGCACCGCGTTGCTTCCCGACCAGGACGCGAGGAACCCGGCGCTGACGCTCGCGCCGCTCGCGAGCGAGCCGTTCCAGCTCTCGTTGGCCGCGGTCACCGCCGAACCGGACTGGGACCACTTGGCGTTCCAGCCCTGGGTGACCTTCTGACCGGCCGGGAAGTCGAAGCCGAGGCTCCAACTACTCAGCGCGGCCATGTTGTTGGTGATTTTCACGGCGCCCTGGAAGCCGGTGTCCCACTTGCCGGTGACCGAGTACTCCACCGTGCACGCGGGAGTTGCTCCCGAGGCCGTGACGACCGGCGCGACGGCCGTGCCCAGGAGGGCGACGGCGGCGCCGATGACTAACAGAGACAAACGCGGGGGGTGACGCATGAAGCGACTCCTTGCAGCTCTGGCGCGCCGTGACGGACGCGCCGACTGATGGAACCGCTCCCACTGGTGCGGATGAAGCTAGCGCCAAGTGCCCGCGTTGCCCAGAGGGGTTGCGCAGTTGATCTGTCGAATCATTTCGACTCTTCAAGCACCTTGACCGCTCACACCCCTCTCTCCAATATGGGAGCGCTCCCACTGGTTCAAGGCTTGTTGCTCCGCCCCCCATTCTCCGAGCCGCAAGGAGGAACCAGCACTATGGATTCGAGCCCACGATGGAGACGTCGTCGCAGGTCACGACGGCTGTGGACCGCCGTAGTCGCGGCACTCGCTCTCCCGCTCACGACATTGGCGACCGGTACGACTCCCGCACACGCGGCCACGGTTCAGTGCAGCGTCGACTACAAGACCAACGACTGGGGCTCCGGCTTCACCGCTGATCTGACGATCACCAACCGGGGCACCGACGCCATCAACGGCTGGACCCTGACCTACGCCTACACGGGCAACCAGACGCTCACCAACGGCTGGAACGGCACCTGGTCCCAGTCCGGCAAGTCGGTCACCGTCAGGAACGCGTCCTGGAACGGGACGATCGGCGCGGGGACCGCCGTGACCACGGGCGCGCAGTTCACCTACAGCGGCACCAACACCGCCCCCGCGTCCTACGCCGTCAACGGCACCACCTGCACCGGAGCGCATCAGCCGCCGATCACCGTGCTGACCAGCCCCGCGGCGGGCGCCGTCTACACCCAGGGCGACGCCGTCCCGCTGGCCGCCACCGCGGCGGCGGCCGACGGCGCGACCGTCTCCAAGGTCGAGTTCTACGACGACACGACCCTGCTCGGCACCGACACCAGCTCGCCGTACACGCTGTCGGCGACCGGACTGGCCGTGGGAAGTCATTCCATCGTCGCGAAGGCGTACGACAGTCTGGGCGCGTCGGCTGATTCCGTACCGGCCGGCATCACGGTCGCCGCGGGGCCGGCCATCGTCGCCTCACCGACCCAACTCGGCGTCCAGCAGGGCAAGTCGGGGACGTTCGCGGTCAAGCTGTCGACCCAGCCGAGCGCCAATGTGACGGTGGCGGTGGCCCGTTCGGCCGGGAACACCGGGCTGTCGGTGACCGGCGGTTCGAGTCTGACGTTCACCCCGTCCAACTGGAACACCGCTCAGACGGTGACCATCACCGCCGACGCCTCGGGCACCGGGTCCGCGACCTTCACGGCCTCGGCGACCGGTCAGGCCAAGGCCACGGTGACCGTGACGGAACTGGCCGCGACAAAGGCGTACGACGCGCGCTTCCTGGACCTCTACGGCAAGATCACCAACCCGGCGAACGGCTACTTCTCCCCCGAGGGCATCCCCTATCACTCGGTGGAGACACTGATCGTCGAGGCGCCGGACCAGGGCCATGAGACGACATCGGAGGCGTACAGCTATCTGATCTGGCTCCAGGCGATGTACGGGAAGGTCACCGGCGACTGGTCGAAGTTCAACGCCGCGTGGACGACCATGGAGACGTACATGATCCCCACGCACGCCGACCAGCCGACGAACTCCTTCTACAACGCCTCCAAACCGGCCACCTACGCGCCGGAGCTGGACACCCCGAACGAGTACCCGGCCAAGCTCGACACCGGTGTCCCGGTCGGCTCCGACCCGATCGCCTCCGAACTGAAGAGCGCGTACGGCACGGACGACGTGTACGGCATGCACTGGCTCCAGGACGTGGACAACACCTACGGCTACGGCAACGAACCCGGCAAGTGCGAGGCCGGTCCGACCGCCACGGGTCCGTCGTACATCAACACCTTCCAGCGCGGCGCGCAGGAGTCGGTGTGGGAGACGGTTCCGCAGCCGACCTGCGACTCCTTCAAGTACGGCGGCAAGAACGGCTACCTGGACCTCTTCACCGGGGACTCCTCGTACGCCAAGCAGTGGAAGTACACGGACGCCCCGGACGCCGACGCGCGAGCGGTGCAGGCCGCGTACTGGGCCGACGTATGGGCCAAGTCCCAGGGGAAGAGCGCCGATGTGTCGGCGACCGTCGGCAAGGCGGCGAAGATGGGCGACTATCTGCGCTACGCCATGTACGACAAGTACTTCAAGAAAATAGGCAATTGCGTCGGTCCGTCGACCTGTGCGGCCGGCACCGGCAAGGACGCCTCTTCCTATCTGCTCTCCTGGTACTACGCCTGGGGCGGCGCCAACGACACCTCGGCGGGCTGGGCCTGGCGGATCGGCTCCAGCCATGTCCACGGTGGCTACCAGAACCCCCTGGCGGCGTACGCGCTCAGCACTAACGCCGACCTGAAGCCCAAGTCCTCGACAGGCGCGGCGGATTGGAACACGTCCCTCACCCGGCAACTGGAGTTCTACCGCTGGCTCCAGTCGAGCGAGGGCGCCATCGCGGGCGGCGCGACCAACAGCTGGGCGGGCCGCTACGCGACACCTCCCACGGGGACGCCGACCTTCTACGGCATGTACTACGACCAGCAGCCGGTGTACCACGATCCGCCGTCCAACCAGTGGTTCGGCTTCCAGGCGTGGTCCATGGAGCGCGTCGCCGAGTACTACCAGCAGACGGGCAACGCGAGCGCCAAGGCGGTCCTCGACAAGTGGGTCACGTGGGCGCTGTCCAAGACCACGATCAACCCGGACGGCACCTACCAGATCCCGTCCACCCTCCAGTGGTCCGGCGCTCCTGACACCTGGAACGCGTCGAGTCCCGGTTCCAACAGCGGACTTCACGTCACCGTCGCCGACTACACGAACGACGTCGGGGTGGCCGCCGCGTACGCCAAGACCCTGTCGTACTACGCCGCCAAGTCCGGCAACACCCAGGCGAAGACGACGGCGAAGGCGCTTCTGGACGGCATGTGGAACAACTACCAGGACGGTCTGGGCATAGCCGTCCCGGAGACCCGCACCGACTACAACCGCTTCAACGACAGCGTGTACGTGCCGAGCACCTTCACCGGCACGATGCCGAACGGCGACGCGATCAACTCCTCCTCCACCTTCTCCTCGCTGCGGTCCTTCTACAAGAACGACCCGGCCTGGTCGAAGATCCAGAGCTATCTGGCGGGCGGCGCCGCGCCCTCCTTCACGTACCACCGGTTCTGGGCGCAGGCGGACATCGCCCTCGCCATGGGCTCGTACGCGGAGCTTCTCGAATAGTCCCCGCTGTGGCTCCGGGTACGCGGCCCTGTCCCTGACGGCAGGGCCACCGGCCGGGCGGTCCCTCACCGCAACGAGGGCCGCCCGGCCGTCACTTGCTCCCCACCCCCCCCCAGCCCGGGACCCGCTGTGCAGACCCCCCG
>NZ_JBHYXD010000002.1:207321-271425 GCF_042751995.1 Streptomyces sp. NPDC059371
GTGTCTATATAGAAAGCGCCCGGGGGGGGGCGCGGGTCGCGCGCCCCCGCCCGCCGGGCCGGGCCAGCGGGCCGGGCCCCCCCCACCGAAAGGCGGGCCCCCCCCCCCGTCACTTGCTCCCCTCCCCACCCATCCCGTGCACCGGAGAGGACTCCCCCCGTGCGAAGAACACGCATCCTCACGGCCGTACTCGCCCTCGCCGCCGGACTATTGGTCGGCACCCCGCCCGCACTGGCCGCGGACACCCCCACGACGACCACCGCGAGCACCCCCACGAAGACGCTCGCGGCGGACGCGTACACCTGGAAGAACGCCCGTGTCGACGGTGGCGGCTTCGTCCCCGGCATCGTCTTCAACCGCTCCGAGAAGAACCTCGCCTACGCCCGCACGGACATCGGCGGCGCCTACCGCTGGGTCCAGGCCACGAAGAGCTGGACGCCGCTGCTCGACTCGGTCGGCTGGAACGAGTGGGGGCACACCGGCGTCGTCAGCCTCGCCTCCGACTCCGTCGCCCCGGACAAGGTGTACGCGGCGGTCGGCACGTACACCAATGGCTGGGACCCGACGAACGGGGCCGTCCTGCGCTCCGCCGACCGCGGGGCGAGCTGGCAGAAGACCGATCTGCCCTTCAAGCTGGGCGGCAACATGCCCGGACGGGGCATGGGTGAGCGGCTGGCCGTCGACCCCAACAGGAACAGCGTGCTCTACCTCGGCGCGCCCAGCGGCAAGGGGCTGTGGCGCTCCACGGACTCCGGAGTGAGCTGGTCGCAGGTCACGGCGTTCCCGAACCCGGGCAACTACGTCCAGGACTCCACCGACACCAGCGGCTACGCCTCCGACAACCAGGGCGTCGTCTGGGTCACCTTCGACGAGTCCACCGGCACCCGGGGAAGCGCCACGCAGACGGTCTACGTGGGGGTCGCCGACAAGGACAACGCGGTCTACCGCTCGACGGACGCGGGCGCGACCTGGTCCAGGCTCGCCGGACAGCCGACCGGTTACCTCGCGCACAAGGGCGTCCTCGACGCCGTGAACGGCTACCTCTATCTCGCCTACAGCGACAAGGGCGGCCCGTACGACGGCGGCAAGGGCCGGCTGTGGCGGTACGCGACGAAGACCGGGACGTGGACGGACATCAGCCCGGTGGCGGAGGCCGACACCTACTACGGCTTCAGCGGGCTGACCGTCGACCGGCAGCACCCGGGCACCGTGATGGCGACGGCGTACAGCTCCTGGTGGCCGGACACCCAGATCTTCCGGTCCACGGACAGCGGCGGGACCTGGACCAGGGCGTGGGACTACACGTCGTATCCGAACCGGTCCAACCGCTACACGATGGACGTCTCGTCCGTGCCCTGGCTGACCTTCGGCGCGAATCCCTCGCCACCCGAACAGACCCCCAAACTCGGCTGGATGACCGAGGGGCTGGAGATCGACCCGTTCGACTCGGCCCGGATGATGTACGGGACGGGCGCCACGATCTACGGCACCGAGAACCTCACCGACTGGGACAGCGGGAGCCAGTTCACCGTCAGGCCCATGGTCCAGGGTCTGGAGGAGACGGCCGTCAACGACCTCGCCTCTCCCCCGTCGGGTGCTCCGCTGCTCAGCGCGCTCGGTGACATCGGCGGCTTCCGGCACACGGATCTCACCAAGGTCCCCTCGATGATGTACACCTCGCCGAACCTCACCAGCACGACGAGCCTCGACTACGCCGAGACCAACCCGAACACGGTGGTACGCGTCGGCAACCTCGACTCCGGGCCGCACATCGGCTTCTCGACGGACAACGGCGCCAACTGGTTCGCGGGCAGCGACCCTTCGGGCGTCACCGGCGGCGGCACGGTGGCCGCGGCCCCGGACGGCAGCCGCTTCGTGTGGAGCCCGGCGGGCACCGGGGTGCAGTACACCACCGGGTTCGGTACGTCGTGGTCCGCGTCGAGCGGTATCCCCGCCGGTGCGGTCGTCGAGTCGGACCGGATCGACCCGAAGACGTTCTACGGCTTCAAGTCCGGCACGTTCTACGTGAGTTCGGACGGCGGCGCGACCTTCGCCGCGTCCACGGCCGGCAACCTGCCCGGCGGGGACAGTGTGCGCTTCAAGGCACTGCCCGGCACCAAGGGCGACATCTGGCTGGCGGGCGGCGCGAGCGACGGCGCTTACGGGCTGTGGCACTCGACGGACGGCGGCACGAACTTCACCAAGCTGTCGAAAGTCGACCAGGCCGACACGATCGGCTTCGGCAAGGCGGCGACCGGCTCCTCCTACCAGACGCTCTACACCAGCGCGAAGATCGGCGGCGTACGCGGGATCTTCCGCTCGACGGACAAGGGCGCGAGCTGGACGCGCGTCAACGACGATGCCCACCAGTGGGGTTGGACCGGCGCGGCCATCACCGGGGACCCGCGGATCTACGGGCGCGTGTACGTCGCGACGAACGGGCGCGGGATCATCTACGGCGACACGTCGGACACCGGGGGCGGTGACGGTGGCGGCGGTACGGACCCGACACCGCCGTCCACGGGGGCCTGCACGGTGACGTACAGGATCACGAACCAGTGGCAGGGCGGCTTCCAGGCGGACGTGGCCCTCACCAACACCGGCTCCACCGCCTGGAGCGGCTGGAACCTGGGCTGGTCCTTCACCGACGGCCAGAAGATCACGCAGCTGTGGAACGCCGACCACACCCAGTCGGGCGCGGCGGTGACGGCCAGGAACGTGGGCTGGAACGCGAACGTGGCCCCCGGTTCGACGGTCGGCTTCGGCTTCACGGGGAGCTGGACGGGGACGAACACGAAACCGTCGGTCTTCAAGCTGGGGGGTCAGGCCTGTGCGGTGAGTTGAGCCTGCGGCCCACCGCCCTCAGGGGTACTCGTCCGCCGGTCCCACCGGGTCGGACGGGTCCCCTGAGCGTCGGGGGGGGTCCCGAGATGATCACAAGTGCATCACCTCCTCCACCTGACACTCACAGATCCTTCACACCCCCCGATATCGTCACCCCACCACGAACCATCCCTGGGGGGATCCATGTCGTACAGCCAGCCGCCGTCGTTCGGAAACGGGTGGCAGCCCGTCCCGCCCGGACAGGCCCCGCAGCCGCCGCGACCGCGCTGGGCGCGCAAGCGCTACGTACTGCCGACCGTCGCGTTCGCGTTCTTCCTCGGTGTCGGCGCCGGCGCCGGTGACAGCGGTGACGGCGGACAGAAGACCAACACCACGAAGGCCGCTGCCGAGAAGGTGCGGCCCACCCCCACCGTCACCGTCACGACGACCGCGACCGCGACGGCCACGGCGACCGCGAAGCCGAAGCCGGCCCCGACCGTGACCGCGACGAAGACCGTCAAGGTGAAGGTCACCGTCACCGCGCGCGCCGCCTCGGGCAGCGGCTCCGGCGGCAGCGGCAGCAGTGGCGGTGGTGGAACCAGTGTCAGCACCTGCTCGATCACCTCGAACGCCGGCAACTGCTACTCGGCGGGTCAGTACTGCCGCAACAGCGACCACGGCGCCACGACGACCACCGCGGGCGGCACCAGGATCACGTGCGCGTACCGCTCGGGCGGATGGCGCTGGACGTACAGCTGACGGCATCCCGCCGCCCCGGACCGCCCGGCGGGCGCGAAGCTCGGCCCGGCTGGTCGCGGGCAGCCGCAGAACCTCCCGTGGGGAGCCGGGAGGAGCGGCGGGCCCCGTGAAGAGCACAGCTCAGGCGGGGTCCGAGGGGTGGCGGTCCGGGCCCGGAAGGGCCAGGAAGGTCACACGCACACCATGCATCAGGAACCGGCCACAGCAATAGAGTCCGGCCGAAAATCGCTCGCGTGAGTCGTGTGAGCCGCCGGGACGAACCGGTGGCGGCTCCTGGCCGGGCCTCCTAGTTTGTGCGTTCGTGACCGATGAACGGAAAGCGCGCCCGGACCGGCTCGGCCTTGGCCGGGTGTTCGACGAGGTACCGGAGCTCTACGACCGGGTCCGGCCGGGATACCCCGACGAGCTGTTCGCGGACCTCACCGCCGTCACCGGCATGGACGCGAGGTCGTCGGTGCTGGAGGTGGGCTGCGGCACCGGTCAGGCCACGCGGTCCCTGGTGGCGCTCGGATGCTCGGTGACCGCCGTGGAACCGGGCACCGGCATGGCCGCGCTCGCGCGCGAGCGGATCGCGGCCCTCGGGGGCGCCGGCGTCGGCGTCGGGATCGGGATCGAGACGTCGACTTTCGAGGAGTGGGACGACCGGGGGCGGCGCTTCGACGTCCTCGTGGCCGCGTCGTCGTGGCACTGGGTCGACCCGGCGATCGGCTGGCCGCGAGCGCACGACGTGCTGCACCCCGGAGGCTGGGCGGCGCTGCTCGGCCACGTCGTCGTCCGCAGGCCGGGAGAACCGGAGGTCTACGCCGAGACCTCCCATCTCCACGAGCGGTTCGCCCCCGGCAACCCCGACTGGGGGCATCCCCCGCTGGAGGACGAGGTGCGCGCCACCGACGACGGCTGGGGCCTCGTCGAGGACCCGGGAAGGCTGTTCGGCCCGACGATCGTGCGCTGGTACCCGACCGTCCAGTGGTTCGACGGGAACGGCTTCGCCGATCTGCTTCGCTCGACCTCGCTGTACCGGCGGCTCGACCCGGAGATCCGCGAGCCGCTGCTCGACGCGATCGCCGAGCACATCAGGACCCGGATGGACGACCGGGCGGCACGCCGCTATCTCACCGTCCTGCGGGTCGGACGGCGCGCCGAACGAGGCGAGGGGACCGCGAACCAAGGACGCCGTCCAGCCGTACCGAGTGTGCGAGGCATGGCTCAGCGAGAACAGTGACGCCGCCGGCTACCTGGGCGAGCACGGGCACGACAACCGCCCGTGACAGCAGCGAGCCCCGCCGGGCATCACTCCGGCGGGGCATCAGCAACAACCCGACTAGCTAGTCGTTGTGTTGACAGCCACTCTACGAGCCGCCACTGACAACGGGGTCACGCTCCTGGCTTGGCGTCAGCACGTCGGCCCATGACCCGGTGCGCCTTCCCCAGCGATCTCGTGGTGGCACATCGGGACCGAGGCCGGCCGGCCGGGCAGGCAGCCAGGCAGGCAGGCAGGCAGGAATTGGCCACGCCCCCGGCAACGTAACTTCCGGTGCGGGCCCCCTGCAGGGGCCGGGAACCGTCCAAGTAGGCGGCGCCCGCGAGGAATCGGTCGACGCGGTTGCCGTAGGAGTCGCCCCAGGACGAGACCGTGCCGCACGCCGGGACGGCGTGGACGGAGTCCGCCTGCTCCACACCGTTCACGATCGCGCGGACCGTGCAGTCGGCCTGCGCGGGCTCGCCCGTGTGGAAGTAGTTCGTGGAGCCGCTGACCGGGGCGGAGTTGACGTTGGTGCCGACGCGGTAGACGTTGAACGGCACGTCGTTCGGGTCGGTGCCCAGCCGGCGCCAGCCGATCAGGTTGCCGCTGTCCGTGTGGACACTGACGACGCCCCGGTCCAGGGCTTCGACCTGTCTCGCCGTGGCCGCCCGGGCCGGACCGGCGCCGAGGACGGTGAGACCGGCCGCGAGGAGGGCCGCGACCGCCAGGGCCGAGCCGATCGCGCGTCCGCGGTGCTGCCGTTGCGGGTGCCGCACGGTGGATACATCCTGAGAGGACAGACTGCTTACGTCCTCTCAGTCGCCTCTGGCCGCACGGGAGTTGTCGCCTCGCGGCAAGCACGCTCTACACGTATCTGCGGGCCAGTTCCGCGACCGTTTCGGCTATGTGGGCGCGCAGTTCGGGCGGTGCCAGAACTTCGATGGCCGTCCCGAGGCGCAGGAAGTCGTCGTGGGCCTGGTCCAGGGACTCGACGGGGACGGTCGCACGGGTCCAGCCCCGCTCGTCCGTAAGCCCGTTGGCCGCTACGGCCTGGCCGGCGGGACCGTTCAGGACGGCTCCGGGCGCGATCCGCACGACCGCCTCCGCCCGGTGCAGCCGTTCGTGGAAACCCCGTTGATAAGCGGTCCAGTACGCCGCGAGGTCGAATCCCTCGGGCCGGGTGAACTCCGCCTCGGAAGCGTGGAGTTCGAGGATCTGGTCCACGCGGTAGGTACGTGGCCCCGGACCCGCGACGACGTACCAGCGGCCCGCCTTCAGGACAAGCCCGTAGGGTTCCAGGCGGCGCTCCACGTCGGTGGGTTCGCGCCAGCGGCGGTAGCGGATGTCGAGGACCCGGCCGTTCCAGACGGCGTCGGCGACCGCGGTGAGATACGGGGTCGCGTCGGCGTCCGCGTACCAGCCCGGCGCGTCCAGGTGGAAGCGGCCGCTCACCCGGTCCGCGTGCTCGCGCAGTTCACGCGGGAGGGCGGCCCGCACCTTGAGCTGGGCGGCCGCGAGCACCGCGCCGAGTCCGAGTTCGGCGGCGGGTCCGGGGACCCCGGCGAGGAAGAGCGCCTCGGCCTCCTCGGTGGTGAGACCGGTGAGGCGGGTGCGATAGCCGTCGAGGAGGCGATAGCCGCCCGCGTGTCCCGCGTCGCCGTACAGCGGGACGCCCGCCGCGCTCAGCGCCTCGACGTCCCGGTACACCGTCCGGACCGAGACCTCCAGCTCCTCGGCGAGCTGGGCGGCGGTGAGTCTGCCGCGGGTCTGGAGCAGCAGCAGGATCGAGATGAGACGGCTGGACTTCACTGACACAGGATGTCAGTGAAGCGGGCCTAGCGTCCCAGCCATGGCTTCAGCTTCCTCCACACCGTCCACCGCTCCAGCGGTGGTGTCGGCCTCAGTGCCCTCCGCGGCATCCGATGCGTCCGTGTCTTCCGGCGGCTCCGTGTCTTCCGGCGGTTCCAGGGCTTCCGGCGGCTCCGGGGCTTCCGCGATCTCCGACGCGTCCCCGTCCCGTGCGGCCTTCAGGGAAAAGTTCCTGACCGTGCCGCCGCCCGTCGAGATGGCGGGACGGCGGATCAAGCGGTACCACGTGACCGCGGACCCCGCCGGTATCGAACCGGAGGTCGAAAGGGCGGCCTACGCGATCCTGCCGCGGCTGCTTCCCGAGCCGGACGGCACCCCGCCCGCCACGTTCGTCGTCCTGCACCGGGGCGCCGACGACGGTGCCTATCTCAACGCGTACAGCTGGGTGTGGGACAACGTCCTGCACTTCCGGGGCGCCGCCGCGGGCCAGCCTGTGCTCGGCTGCCCCGACCGGGACCCGACGAACTTCGTCGTCACGGAACGCCCGTGGATCGGCTGCGTCTGGGAGCTGCCGCCGATCCTGCACGAGCGGGACGCCTGGGTACGGCATCTGCTCGCCTCCGAAGTACCTGACCTGGCCGCCTACTTGACCGACTCCCTGCCTGAAGGAACCACAGGAGACCGCGCATGAACGACGTCCGGGACAACGTGTCGGCCCTGAACGGCTTCGACTTCCTCCACGGCGACTGGGACGTCGTCAACCGCCGTCGTACGGACTTCCTCGACCCGGAGAGCGACTGGGAGGAGTTCTCCGCGGTCAGCCGCTGCTGGAACCTGTTCCGCGGCGCCGCGAACATCGACGAGATCGACGTGCCGAGCCAGGGATGGACGGGCCTGACGCTGCGGCTCTTCGACATGGAGACCGGGCGGTGGTCGCTGAACTGGTCGTCCAGCCGCAGCGGCCGGCTGTTCCCGCCGGTGCTCGGGCGGTTCGGACCGAACGGACGCGGCGAGTTCCACGGCGACGACACCCATGACGGGAAGGACGTGCGGGTGCGGTTCGTTTGGTCGGGGATCTCAGAGACGACGGCCCGGTGGGAACAGGCCTTCTCCGTGGACGGGGAGAAGACCTGGCTGACCAACTGGACCATGGACTTCACCCGGAGGAAGGCCCTCTGACGCCGGACCCGGGCCGGTTCGCACGAGTTCAGTTCCTTCGGAAGGCCCGCAGGGTGAAGTCCGGTTCGCGGCGCGGGACATCGGGTCCGGGCAGGGTCTCGATCCGCTCGGCCAGCCGAGGTCCGCCAGCCGCGTAGAGCCGTCCGTCGCGGATGTACCGGGCCACACGGCGCGGGGTCCGGCCCTGGCCGTGGCCGCGGAAGAGGGCCGTGCCGCTCGGGACCAGGCCGTGCTCGGCGGCGTACGCCGTGACCCGTTCGTTCGCGTCCTCGGCGTGCTCGGCGCGACAGAGCGCGGTCAACGCGTCGATGTCGCTGCCGACATGGTGGGCCGCCGCCTTGTCGACGGTGGTGACGAACACACCGCCGGGCCGCAGGACACGCGCGGCTTCGGCGACGACGGCCCCCGCGTCGTCCAGCAGATGGAGCAGCCAGACGGCACACACGGCGTCGAACGAGCTTTCCGGGAAGGGGAGTCGGCGGGCGTCGGCGCGGACGACGGCTCCGGGGAGGCGTTCCGCCGCCCGGCACGCCATGCCGTGGGCCGCGTCCGCCCCCGTCACTCGCAGCGCCGGCCGTCCGGCGGCGAGTCCGCTCGTCACGATGCCGGTGCCGCAGGCCACGTCGAGCAGGCTGCGGGCATCGTCGGGGACCAGGGCGAGCACGGCGGCCGCGGCAGCGGCGGCCCGTGGTTCGCCGCCGCGCGTCGCGTCGTAGCGGTCCGCTTCCTTGTCGTAGTCCAGCACGGAGGTCAGCTCGCCCCGTGTCCCGGCGCGAGTTCCTCCACCCTGCGGGCGAGATCGAAGTCGAGCACGGTGACGGCACCGCCGACGCTGTGCGTGTTCACGGTGAGGGCGATCGTGTTGTAGCCGAGGGTGAGGTCGGAGTGGTGGCCGAGCTCCTCCTGCACCTGGGCGATGTGCACGACCATCGCGGTCGCCGCGAAGTGGGAGCCGAGCCGGTACGTACGGGCGAGCCGGTCACCATCCAGCGACCAGCCGGGCAACGCCGCAAGCCGCTCCTCGATCTCCTTGGGCTCCAGCGGTTCGACGGCCATGGACGTAATCCCTTCGTACGGCGGGTGAGGCGCGCGGGGCGGGGGGCCGGGGTGGCGCAGGGGACGGACCGGCGGCGAAGGCCAGGCGGGCCGACCCTTCACCCAGCGTGCCACAGCCGTCACCCCTCGGCAGGGCACACGGGCCGCGGCGGCTCGCCGCGACGGCCGGACGGGTGCCGACCGGTCACCGCCCCGGCACATCGCCGGTGCCGGGCGCCCGTCGGCGGCGGGGCCGAGGGTCGCCGGGCGTCACCGTCGGCGTTCCTCGGGGCTCGCCCCATGGGAGAGCTGCGAAAAGCCTCGGAGGCCGTCGACCCCCGGCCCACGATGTCCCAGGAGCGCTGCGACCTCGGGCGCCCGGCGGCCGGACGGGACCGGCGGTCACGCCGCACGCCCGGCGGCCAGGAGGCCCGGCGCGCCCCCGGTGGCCGCACGAGCGCATACTCGGCATCGGGAACCAGGGGGAAAGCAGTATGGGAATCGATGGCATCGCCGCCGCCACGGACGACGAGCTGTTCGTGAAAGCTCTGCAGGAGATCAGCGCGGAGGACGGTTCCGTCCCCTGCCTGGTCGCCCTGCACGGACGACCGACCCGGTATGTCTTCGAGCCCGCTGCGCAGTTGCTCGCGTGCGAGGAGCCGACGGAGCGGGAACTGGGGGCGCGGGTTCTGCGCGAGCTGGGCCCCTACGACAGCGAGGGCCGCCGGCCGTTCACCGCGGAGACGATCGAGATCGTCGTGGCGGAGATGGCCGACGAGCCGGACCCCTGCGTCCTGGGATGGATGATCTCCGCGCTCGGCCACCACAACGCCGAGGAGACCCTCGACCTGGTGCTCGGCCACCAGTGGGACCCGGCGCAGCCCGTCCGCTTCGCGGTGGCCGCCGCGCTCCCCGACCTGGCCGACCGCGAACACACCCAGGACCGGGTCGTCGAGGCCCTCCTGGAACTGGCCGAGGACGGCAACGAGGCGGTGCGCTGGTACGCCCTGTGCGCGCTGTTCAACGAGACGGCCGGAATCACCGACGAACAGAAGATCGCGTGGGCCACCGCCCTGGCAGAACGGGGCGACACCGAACGACGTGCCCAGCTGCGCCACCTCGGCACGGCCCTCGACGACCATGCCGATAGCGCCCTGCGCGACGCCCTCGAGCAGGCACAGGACGTCTGAGTCACCGCCTCACCTACCGCGCCGGGAGCGGCCAATATTCAGGAGAAAGCCATTTCCCGACCGAACCCCGTGCCGCGCATCGGCACAGCAACGATCGATAGGGCCGGAATCCTCGCCCTTCGGGGCGAGGAGCATGTCAAGGTCTTCACATGAGCCCTGTCCCGTCCGGTTCCCCCGCCGTCCCCCGTACCTCGGCCGACGGCGGTGTCGGGCCGCTGCTGCGCGGCTGGCGGGAGCAGCGGCGGGTCAGTCAGCTCCAACTGGCCCTGCGGGCGGACTCCTCGGCCCGGCACATCAGTTTCATCGAGACGGGCCGCTCGCGCCCCAGCGAGGAGATGGTGCTGCGGCTCGCCGAACACCTCGACGTGCCGGTCCGCGAGCGCAACGCGCTGCTGCTCGCGGCGGGTTACGCCCCGCGTTACGCGGAGACCCCGCTGGACGACCCGTCGATGGACGCGCTGCGCGAGGGCATGGAGCGGCTGATCCAGGGCTACGAGCCGTATCCGGCGCTGGTGGTCGACGCGACGTACGACGTGGTGGCCGCGAACCGCGGGATCGCCCTGCTGCTGGACGGTGTCCCGGAGCGGCTCCTCGTGCCGCCGCTGAACGCGATGCGGCTGACGCTGCACCCGGAGGGCCTGGCGCCGCGCATCCGCAATCTGCGCACCTGGCGGGATCACCTGCTCGCCCAGATGGACCGGCAGATCGCCCTGCGCCGTTCGGAGCCGCTGCGCGCGCTGTACGAGGAGGTGGCGGCGTATCCGGTCCCGGACCGGGACGCGGGGGCGGACGACGACGAGTCGCTCGGTCCCGTCCCTCACTTCGCGCTCCCGCTGCGGATCGAGCACGAGGGCCGGGTGCTGTCGTTCATCTCGTCCATCTCCACGTTCAACACCCCGATGGACGTGACGGTCGCCGAGCTGGCCATCGAGACGTTCCTCCCGGCGGACCCGGCGACGGGCAAGTACCTTCATTCGCTGCACTCGTGATGTCTCGTCACCGGGCGGGCGATTACCGGTGACGGTGGTGCGGGGAGGGAACGGAGCGCGGACGGAGACTTACGAGGCGTCATATCGCGCTGCTTGTAGTCGGGTTGAGGCCAAACGATGATGGTTCCGCACGGACATGGCACACTGCACCCATACTTCGGCGCGTGGGGAGGCGTGGCGTGAGTGAGCGGCGGCCGGCGCCCACGGTGGGGCAGGTGGTCCTGGGCCGACGGCTGCAGGAGCTGCGCGAGACCGCGGGCCTGAAACGGGAAGAGGCGGCGCGTGTCCTGAGGGTCGCGCCGGCGACCGTGCGCCGGATGGAGACGGCCGAGGTCGCCCTCAAGATCCCTTACGTGCAGGTCCTGTTGACGACGTACGGCGTCTCCGACGACGAGGTCGAGATCTTCGTGGCGCTGGCCGAGGAGGCCAACGAGCCGGGCTGGTGGCAGCGGTACCACGACGTGCTGCCGGACTGGTTCAGCATGCACGTCAGCCTGGAGGGCGCGGCCCGGCTCATCCGCAGTTACGAACCGCACTTCGTGCCGGGGCTGCTGCAGACCGAGGAGTACGCGCGGGCCGTACTGGAGGCCGGGACCGTCGGGCAGACGGGCGCCGAGGCCATCGACCGGCATGTGGCGCTGCGCATGAAGCGGCAGGCGCTGCTCACCCGCGAGGAACCGCCCCACCTCTGGGTGATCATGGACGAGACGGCTCTGCTGCGTCCGGTGAGCATCCGGGGTGAGGTCATGCGCGAGCAGATGGACCGGCTCCTCGAATGGGTCGAGCTCGATCACGTCACGCTCCAGGTCGCGGAGTACGCGGCGGGGCCGCACCCGGGGACGTACACCTCCTTCGCACTGTTCCGCTTCGCCGAGCGGGAGCTGCCGGACATCGTCTACAGCGAGTACGTGACCGGCGCTCTCTACCTCGACGCGCGTGAGGAGGTCGCCCTGCATCTGGAGGTGCTGGACCACATGTCCGCCCACGCCGCCTCCGCCGAGCGCACCAAGGAGATCCTCCGGGAGTTCCGCGACCGCTACTGAGCGGGTCCCGATCCCGGGGCCCCGTCCCGGGTGCTCCCTCCGTCCCCTTCGCGCTCCTCGTCCACGATCTCCGCGTCCACCACGACGTCGTCGTCACCCGCGCCCGGGGCCTGCCCGGTGGGCGGCTGTTCCTGCGGGGCCGACCCCTGCTGGGCCTGGGCGTACATGGCCTGGCCCATCTGCTGGCTGACGGTGGCCAGCCTCTCGACGGCGCCGTGCAGGGCGGCGGTGTCGGTGGAGGAGTCCTCCAGGAGCTGTTTGAGTTCGTCGGCCGCGGAGGCGACCTGGGCCCTGGTGTCCGTGGGGATGCGTTCGTCGTTGTCGCGGACGAACTTCTCGGTCTGGTACACGAGTTGCTCGCCGTGGTTGCGGGTCTCGGCCGCCTCCCGGTTGCGCCGGTCCTCCTCGGCGTACTGCTCGGCCTCGCGCACCATGCGGTCGATGTCGTTCTTGGGCAGCGCGGAGCCGCCGGTCACGGTCATCTTCTGCTCGCGCCCGGTGGCCAGGTCCTTCGCCGAGACGTGGGTGATCCCGTTGGCGTCGATGTCGAAGGCGACCTCGATCTGCGGGACCCCGCGCGGCGCGGGCGGCAGACCGGTGAGGTCGAAGACGCCGAGCTTCTTGTTGTACGCGGCGATCTCGCGCTCTCCCTGGTAGACCTGGATGCCGACCGAGGGCTGGTTGTCGGCGGCCGTCGTGAAGATCTCCGAACGCCGGGTGGGAATTGTGGTGTTGCGCTCGATGAGGGTGGTCATGATGCCGCCCTTGGTCTCGATGCCGAGGGACAGCGGGGTGACGTCGAGGAGCAGGACGTCCTTCACGTCGCCGCGGATCACACCGGCCTGGAGTCCAGCGCCGAGGGCCACGACCTCGTCCGGGTTGACGCCCTTGTGCGGGTCCTTGCCGGTGAGTTCCTTCACCAGGTCGGTGACGGCGGGCATCCGGGTGGAGCCGCCGACCAGGATGACGTGGTCGACGGCGGACAGCTTCACACCGGCGTCCTTGACGGCCTGGTGGAAGGGCGTCCTGCAGCGGTCGAGCAAGTCGGCCGTCAGTTCCTGGAACTGAGCGCGCGTCAGTTTCTCGTCGAGGTGCAGCGGGCCTTGGGTGGTGGCGGTGATGTAGGGCAGGTTGACGGTGGTCTCGGTGGACGAGGAGAGCTCGATCTTGGCCTTCTCGGCACCCTCGCGCAGCCGTTGCAGAGCCATCTTGTCGTGTCCGAGATCGATGCCGTGCGCGGCCTTGAAGCGCTGGGCGAGGTGCTCGACGATCCGCTGGTCCCAGTCGTCACCGCCCAGCCGGGTGTCCCCGTTGGTCGCCTTGACCTCGATGACCCCGTCGCCGATCTCCAGGAGCGAGACGTCGAAGGTGCCGCCGCCCAGGTCGAAGACGAGGACGGTCTGCTCCTCGCCGCGGTCGAGCCCGTACGCGAGGGCCGCGGCGGTCGGCTCGTTGATGATCCGTAAGACCTTCAAGCCCGCGATCTCGCCCGCCTCCTTCGTGGCCTGGCGCTGCGCGTCGTCGAAGTAGGCCGGCACGGTGATCACGGCGTCCGTGACGTCCTGGCCGAGGTAGGCCTCGGCGTCCCGCTTCAGCTTCTGCAGGACCCGAGCGGACAGTTCCTGGGCGCGGTAACGGGTGCCGTCGACGCTGCCCTTCCCGGGAAACCGCCAGTTCACATCGCCCATGTACCGCTTCACGGACCGCGCGGTGCGCTCCACGTTCGTCACGGCCTGCCGCTTGGCGACCTCGCCGACCAGCACCTCGCCGTTTTTGGCGAAGGCCACCACCGAGGGCGTGGTGCGTGCTCCCTCGGCGTTGGCGACGACCGTCGCCTCACCGCCCTCCAGGACTGCCACCACCGAGTTCGTCGTACCGAGATCGATTCCGACCGCACGTCCCATGTCCGTCCCCTTCCGCCCCGGCTCTGCCCGCCCTCAAGCACAAAACCTGTGTTCTCGCTTGTCAATGGCGCGGACGGCCGTACCGGGTCGGACACGCCGGTGCCGCGCCCCCCACAGGGAGGGCGCGGCACCGGTGTACGCGCGTCAGGCGAGCTTCGCCGACAGGGTGATCGTCGTGCCGGTCAGGGCCTGGCTGACCGGGCAGTTCTTCTTGGCGTCCTCGGCCGCCGCGACGAAGCCGTCGTTGTCGAGACCCGGCACCGTGCCCTCGACCGTGAGGTGGATGCCGGTGATGCCCTCGCCGGGCTGGAAGGTGACGTCGGCGTTGGTCAGGAGCTTGGTGGGCGGCGTCCCGGCACCCGCGAGGGCGTGCGACAGCGCCATGGAGAAGCAGCTGGAGTGGGCGGCCGCGATGAGTTCCTCGGGGCTGGTCTTCCCATTCGCGTCCTGGGCCCGCGACGCCCACGTCACCGGCTGCTCGCCGATGCCGGAGGAGTCGAAGGTGACGACGCCGCTGCCCTCGAGCAGGTTGCCTTCCCACACGGTGTGTGCGGTGCGCGTGGTTGCCACGGTGATTCCTTTCGGGAGTGGTCCCGTTGCCGGGGTCCGTGCCTCCCATCCGATCACACCTGGGCCCGGTGCACCCCGCGCTTCGGGCGGCGACCTGCCGGTGCGTGTCCGGGATTTCGTCGCCGAGGGCGGTGGAAGGCCCGCCGGGACGGCGCGGCGGGAACTCAGATCACCCGGAAGACCGGCCCGCGCGCGGTGAACGGGAGCCGCGCGCCGTGCGGGATCAGATAGGCGTGTTCGCGCCGCACCCGCAGCACGTCGCAGTATCCGTCCGTGATCACCAGGACGGGCGCGCCCGGCGGGAAGTCGTCGGCACGGTGCAGCAGATCGATGCCCGGTTGCAGCACGGTGCCACCGCGCCCGTGCACCCGTACGCGTCCGGCGATCTCCGTGACGGGCAGATAGCCCGCGTCGTGCGGGGCGGCGTCGCAGAACACGACGCGCGCGGCCGGTACGTCACGGGCCCCGGCGTACGAGGCGATGGCGCCCAGTGCCTTGCCGAGCAGGGTGCGGTCCATGGAGGCGGAGGTGTCGAGGACGACGCCGAAGGTGCAGCGGGCGATCTCCTCGGGCGGGAACCAGCGGCCCGCGCGCGGGATACCCGGGGTGGCCGCCTGCCGGCGGGAGGGACGGGCGTACGAGCGCAGCGGCTCGGGGCGGGGCACGAACTCGTCGAACCAGCGGGCGAGTCGGGCGTCCCAGGGCAGCGGCGGATGACTGAGCGCGCGGATCTCCTCGACCAGACCGCCGGGGAGGAAGCCGCGCTCCTGCCGCTGGTGCAGATCGAGGCCCCGGGCCAGGCCACGCCGGTAGAACTCGTCGAGGTCGACGTAGTCGCGCGCGGAACCGAGCGGTCCGCCCAGGATGTCACCCACGCCCTTGCCGCGCAGGGTGGCCAGGCGGCGCACGCGGCGCAGGTCTCCGGCGATCCGGTCGTACACCTCCTCGGCCGACAGGTCCTTCAACTCCGGGTCGTGGAGCAGCCCTTCGGGCATCGTGCCGACCTGCATCTCGCACAGCCAGCCGTTGATCACGTAGTCGGCGGCGACGTTGAAGAGGTACGGGTCCCGGGTGCCGCGGCGGTCGCCGTGGCGCAGGGCGGCGTGCAGCATCTCGTGGGCTAGGACGAACCGCCATTCCTCGTCGTCGAACCGGCGCAGCGGGTTGATGTAGATCTCGGCCGCCTCGGTGTCCACGGCGGCGACGGAGATGCCGTGGGCGCGGGCGAGTTCGGCGTCGGCGACGAGGGTGATGCCGGCGGCGAGGCCACCGAGCAGCGGGTAGGAGGAGACGAACCAGCTCAGCGCCCGCTCCCAGGGCCGGAGCGGGGTGGGCCCGTCGCCCAGGGAGACGCGTCGTCCGCCCGCCACGTCCATCGCGGCGGCCATGGTACGGGTCAGCGCGTGCGCGAAGGCCACCTGCCAGTCGGTCGGAGTGGCTCCCTGCCAGGTGCTCCAGGACACGAGGACCTGGTCCGGGGCGCCGCCCGCCGTACCGCAGTGTTCGTACCGGGGCGGGATGCCGTCGCGGCGCCAGGCGGCGGCGAGCCGTTCCTCGTCCCCGTCGGGGTAGGAGTCCGGGAGGTCCTCGGGGGTCAGCCGCGCCGAGAAGCCGCGCAGGAAGCGGTTCACCACCACGCAGCGGGCTGCGAGGTCGACGCGGTCCGGCTGCTCGCGTTCGCCCGTCGCGGCCGGGAGATGACCGAAGCCCAGATGGATGACGGCGTGCGCCACGGCCCAGGCCCAGGTGACGGGGTCGGCGCGCCGGGTCGGGTTGACGTGCACGGTCCCGTTGGAGTCGACGGCCACCAGCCCGTCCCGGGGAACTCTGGCGCACGTCTCCTCCCGGCAGACGCGGAAGTTCACGGCGTCCAGCGCCGGGTTGGTCCGTACGAGCCGCATCCCCTCGGCGAACGCCTCGGCGGCGGGATCGGGCTTGGCCCCGGTCCCGGCCTTGCGGGAACGGCTCATCGCCGCGCCTCGACCAGACGCGGCATGTCCCGGGCGGCCTCCACCAGGAACCACGCGGGCAGGACCGGATTGCCGTCGGCGTCCGAGGCGATGACGGTCTGGGCGACCTCGACGGATATCTCCGCGAGCTGGATCAGCAGGGACTTGGCCCGGTACGCGGTCTGGCGGGCGTTCGCCGGGATGTGGTCCCGGCCGGCCGGGAGTTCCTTGATCAGACGGCCGCGGAAGGACTCCGCGAGGTAGTAGAGGAGGTCGCGGTCCTCCATGCGGGAGGGCCAGCGGGCGTCGCCCTTGAGGACGGCCTCGATGCCGAAGCGACTGCGCACGATCTTGACGTAGCCGCAGAACGCGACCGCGTGCGCCGGCGTCAGGGTGCCGTGGGCGATCACCTTCAGGGTCTCCTCGTCGAGCCCGTCGCCGAAGGAGCGCAGCGCGTCGGAGAGCATGTGCCAGGAGCGCGGCGTGGAGAAGGGCTCCTCGGTCTTCGGCGGCTTGGACCACAGGTGGTCGGGGCGGTCGGTGACGTGGTCGAGCACCCAGGGGTGGATGTCGTTCGCGGCGGCCCAGACGAGCCAGTCCTTCGGAGAGGCCTCCAGATGAACATGCGTGAGGCGGTTGACCAGCGCCGAGGCGATCGGGCGGGCCAGCGCGTTGTCCGTCGCGCGATTGCCCGCGCCGATCACGATGGAGCCCTTCGGCAGCTCGTAGTCACCGATGCGGCGGTCCAGGATCAGCGAGTAGAAGGCCTTCTGCACATCGGGGGTCGCCGCGTTCAGCTCGTCCAGGAACAGGCAGTACGGCTCGTCGCGGGCGATGGCCTGCGGCGGACAGAAGACGGAACGCCCGTCGCGGATCTGCGGCACACCGATCAGGTCCTCGGGCGCGAGCTGCGTACCCAACAGGCTCACGCACTCCAGCCCGAGCGATTCAGCGAACTCCCTGACCAGGGAGGACTTTCCGATGCCGGGGGCGCCCCAGAGGAAGACCGGCCGCACGGTGGCGAGACCGAGCAGCAGCTCCGGGACACGGGAGGGAGTGACGGTGACGGCTGCCTGCACAGGCGGGCTCCTTGACAGCGTGAGAGGGACGGGAGAGGTGCGAAAGATGGGAGAGGTGCGAGGGACGCGCGCGAGAGCGCGGCGTGCGATGCCCACAGTGTGGCTACGGCGGTACGCCCGCCGCCTCCCATTTTCCGTCGCACACGACCCTTCGCGGCCGGTGAACAGGACGCCTTCGCCCGGTGGTCGGAACGCCTTCGGCCGGTGGTCGGGACGCCTTCGCCCGGTGGTCGGAACGCCTTCGGCCGGTGAACGGGACGCCGCACGTCCCCTCGCGCCGGAATACCCGCTCAGGCCGCCCGCTCGTCCGGGCGGGACGGCAGCGGGACTTGGGCGCCGTCGCACTCGCGCAGCCAGCGCCGCAGCACGTCGTGCACGCGCTCGGCGCCGACGAGTGCGGCGTCCGCGCCGACCGGTGGGGACAGGGTCAGCGGGGAGAGGAGGAACGGGTGCCCCTGGGCGCCCCCGAGCCCCCCGTGCGAGCCGATCTGCTCCTCGAAGGCGAGGACCTCGCCCTCCACCGGGTCGTACCAGGAGTTGACCATGATGTCGGCGGTGTGCGGGAACGTGTGCGTGCGCCGCACCGCGGCGGCGGCGCCGGGGCCGAAGTCGGCCAGCGGGCCAGGGTGTTCGTCGTCGAGCCGGCCCACCGGCACCTCGGCGCCGTGCGCGCCGAGGACGAGGCCGCCGTGCTCCTCGCTGCGCACCAGGAGGAAGCCGACGCCGGGGTGGTTGGCGAGCGTGGACAGCAGCGCGGGGTGACGCCGGTCGATCTCCTCCCGGCTCATCCGGTGCGGAACGTCCGGGAAGGAGACGAGACCGAGGTTGCCGGAGGCCAGAACCAGGGGTTCGGAGCGACGCCCCGCCGGTCCGCGCCACTCCTCGCGCTCCTCCACCGGCCGGCGCAGCGCGGCCCGGACGGCGGTCCGGGCCTCGGCACCGCTGTGGGTGCGCCGGACCTTGCGGGGCACGGGCAGCCCGCAGCCGGCCCGGACCAGATGGCCGAGGCTGAGGCCGTACCTGTTCAGGAAGGTCTCACCCGGGCTCTGGCCGTGGTCGGAGAGCACGACGACGCGGTAGGGCCGCGGGGCGTGCTCGGCGACCTTCTCGATCAGCGCGAGCGAACGGTCGAGCCGCTCCAGGATCCGCTCGGCGTCCCGGCTCCGCGGCCCGGAGTGGTGCGCCACCTCGTCGTAGGCGACCAGGTCCGCGTAGACGGCGTTGCGTCCGGCGAGCATGTCGCCGATCACCGCGGCGACCACGACGTCCCGTTCCACCACGGTCGCGAAGGCGCGGACGAACGGATACAGACCGCCGCGTCCGACGCGGGGCCGTCGTCGCTGGAGGCGGGCCCGGGTGGACTGGCCCGTCTCCCTGAAGACCTCGGCCACGAACGACATGGCCGTACGGACGGCGTTGGCCGGGTCGGAGAAGTACGCGAAGTATCCGGCCCGTGAGCGGTTGTCCCGTCCCCGGCGCGCGGCCACGGACAGCACGAGGGCGAGCTCGTCGGCACCGCCGCCGAAGAGGTTGCCCCGGCTCGCTCCGTCGGCCGTGAGCAGGCCGCCGTCGCCGGTACGCGCGACGGCCCGTCGCTGGAGCTCGGCGGCACCGGTCGGCCGGTTGCAGACCATGACCTCCTGGGTGTCCTTCTCGTACCAGCGGAAGGCCGGGACGTCGTGGTTGGTGCCGTGCAGGATGCCGAGCTGGCTGGCGCCGGTCTGGCTGGACCAGTCGGTTCTCCACGGGATGAGCCGGTGGCTGGGACGGTTCCCGTCGAGCCATCGGGCGGCGGTCGGCATGAGCCGTTTGCCGATCGCCTCCCGCAGCACGTCGTGCCCGACGCCGTCGAGCTGGAGGAAGACCACGCCGGGGGTCGAGGGGCCGGGCCGTCCGGCGGCGCGTCTGCGGCGCCGGTCGGCGAGCCGGTAGAGGCGGCGCCGGTACGCGTCGTCGTCCCGTACGGCGAGGGCGGCGCCGGTGGCCGAGGCGACGGCCGACATGACGGCGGCCACGACCACGGCGGTCTCGGGCGCCGCCTCGCCGTGCCCGGAGGGGTTGAGCCGCAGGGCGATCAGCAGCAGCGAGCCGTTCAGGAAGAAGACGAGCAGGCCGAGCACGAACGCGGGGACGAGCAGCAGGGTCCGCACGAGCAGGGGCCACACCAGCGCCGACAGGAGGCCGAAGACGCCCGCGCCGGCCGCCGCGGTGACGGCGATCCGTGTCGCGCTGTCCCCGCTCTCCGACTGCAGCCGGAAGTCGGGCAGCGCACCGGCGAGGACGAGCATCGTGAGCGTGGACACGGCCCACACCGTGATGCTGCGCCCGGCCGCGCTGGCGAGGCGCCGCCAACGTCCTTTGTCCACGCCCAGTCCACCTCACGTCCCGGCCCGCCCGGTCCGCGCGGCCTTCTCCCACCCTGTCACAACGGCCGGAGATCCCCAGAAGTCCCCAAATAGCCGCGAGAAGTGCCGTGAGAAGTGCCCGAGAGCTGCCTCGACGGGCTTCCCCGTGCGGCGGTGAGGGTTCAGCGGCCGTCGTAGCCGGCGGTCGGCATCGACAGGCGGCGGTGGACCCTGGCCTTCATCTGGGCGTCGTACGACGGTTCGGCGGTGCCGACGGTCTCGACCCGGACGCCGCGGCGGGCGCACTCGGCGGTGAACTCCTCCACCGAGGCGAGGGCGCGCTCCAGCACCCGGCGGCTGGGCGCGACGAACAGGTCCACGAGACCGGCCTCGACGTCCGCCCACAGGCTGCGGTGGTCGGGGCGCAGTCCGCGTACGAGAAGTTCCCGGGTGACGACGTAGCCGTGCTCGGCGGCCCAGCGGGCGCACATCGCGTGCTGGCTGCGGGAGTCGACGAGAAAGGGGTCCTCGTCGAGCTCTTCCAGAGGGGTCAGGCTCGCGATCGCCATGACGCGGAGCGACGAGGAGTGCGGCGGCGGGCCGCCGTGCTCGTGCGGGCGTGTGAGGGCGTGCGCGCCGGAGGCACCGCGTGCGTCTCCCATGGTGTCCCCCTCACCTCCTGGTTTCGCCGCAGACCCTACTCCTGCCCGTAGGCTCGGGGGGAGTCGTGCGAAGGAGGCAAAGAGGTGCCGGTGGAGATCACCTGGTGGGGGCACGCCACCTGCACGCTGGAGGACTCCGGGACACGCGTGCTCACCGATCCCCTCTTCGCGCGCCGGCTCGCGCACCTGCGGCGCAGGCGCGGGGCGCCGCCCCCTCCCCCGGCGGCGGTCGCGGACGTCGCGCTGGTCTCCCATCTGCACGCCGACCATCTGCATCTGCCCTCGCTGGCACGGCTGGCCCCGGGCACCCGGCTGCTCGTGCCGCGCGGTGCCCCGCGTTCGGTGCCCGGGCTGCGCAAGCTGCGCCATCTGCGGCTCACGGAGGTCGCGCCCGGTGACCGCACCCGGGTCGGTGACCTGGCCGTACGCACGGTTCCGGCCCGACACGACGGGCGCCGGCTGCCGATCGGACCGCACCGCTCTCCCGCCGTGGGGTATGTGATCGAGGGAGAGGCGCGGACGTACTTCGCCGGGGACACGGGGCTGTTCGCGTCGATGGCCGAGGAGGTCGGTCCGGTCGACGTGGCGCTGCTGCCGGTGGGCGGCTGGGGCCCGTATCTCGGGGAGGGGCATCTGGACGCGGGGCGCGCGGCGGAGGCGCTCGCCGCGTTGCGTCCGCGCAGCGCTGTGCCGGTGCACTACGGCACGTTCTGGCCCATCGGGATGGATGCCGTGCGCCCCCATGAATTCCATGCGCCGGGCGAGGAGTTCGTACGCCTGGCCGCCGAACGTGCGCCCCAGGTGGCGGTGCATCTGCTGAGCCAGGGAGAGAGCGTACGTCCGGAGGCCGCTCGGTGATCTTCCTGGCCGCCACGGCGCCGGTCGTGCCTCCGGAGTCCACTCAGCAGGCGATCGGCTATCCGTCGCTGTTCCTGCTGGTGCTGATCGGCGCTCTGGTGCCGGTGGTGCCGACGGGGGCTCTGGTGAGTTCGGCGGCGGTGGTGGCCTTTCACCAGGAGTCGCCCTTCGCGCTGCTGACGGTGTTCCTGGTCTCCTCGGTGGCCGCGTTCCTCGGCGACATGTCGCTCTACTGGCTCGGGCACCGCGGCATGGGCTCGAAGAACGGGTCGCGCTGGCTGGAGGCGATCCGGGAACGCGCCCCCGAGGACCGGCTCGCTCAGGCACAGGAGAAACTCGACGACCACGGCATCGCCGTCCTCGTCCTGTCCCGCCTCGTTCCGGCGGGCCGCATCCCGGTGATGCTCGCCTGCCTGATCGCGAACATGCCGCTGCGTGTCTTCGCCCGCGGGGACGTCCCGGCCTGCCTCGCGTGGGCGGCCACCTACCAGATCATCGGCATCCTCGGCGGATCGCTCTTCCCCGAGCCGTGGCAGGGCGTGGTGGCGGCGGTGGCGCTGACCGTCGCGATCAGTGTGGCGCCGAGTATGTGGCGCAGGTTCCGCCGTACGAAGGCCTCCTAGGGGGCGCGCTCGCCGTCTGCTACGAGGGGGCGGTCACCGCTTCTCCCGCGGGGCTCTGCGGGGAGCGCTTCACTCCAGCACCCGGGACCCTCCCACCGCCAGATCCCACAGGTTCTCCCGGGCCAGGCCCGCCCGCTCCCAGGCCGCCCGCACGCGCCGCAGGGGTTCCAGGACCGGTTCGGCCGAGAGCACGAAGGTGCCCCAGTGCATCGGGGCCATCCTCCGCGCGCGCAGGTCGACGGCCGCCTGCACGGCCTCCTCGGGGTCGCAGTGCACGTCGCTCAGCCACCAGCGGGGGTCGTACGCGCCGATGGGCAGGAGGGCGAGGTCGATCCCCGGGTGGCGCTGCCCGATGCGGGTGAACCACTGGCCGTAGCCGGTGTCGCCCGCGAAGTAGACGCGCCGCCCCTCGGGTGCCGTGAGCACCCAGCCGCCCCACAGGGAGCGGCACGTGTCGGTGAGGGTGCGCTTGGACCAGTGGTGGGCGGGGACGAAATCGAAGCGGACACCTTCGAGTTGGGCCGCCTCCCACCAGTCGAGTTCGGTGACCCGGCCGAACCGCCGTCGCCTGAACCAGCGTCCGAGCCCGGCTGGTACGAACACCGGTGTGTCACGCGGGAGTCGGCGCAGGGTCGGGGCGTCCAGATGGTCGTAGTGGTTGTGGCTGATGACGACCGCGTCGACGCGCGGCAGCGCGCTCCAGGCCACTCCGACGGGGGTGATCCGGGCCGGGGTTCCCACGATGCGGCGGGACCAGACCGGGTCGGTGAGGACGGTGAGCCCGCCGATCCGGATCACCCAACTCGCGTGCCCGGCCCAGGAGACGGCGACCGTCCGGGCGTCCACGCCGGGCAGCGGTCCCGGCGCGAAGGGCAGCAGCGGGATCTCGGCGAGCCCTTCGGCGGACGGGCGCGGCGCACCCTCGCGGGCGAGCCGCGCGAAGGCCCGCAGCCCGGGCAGCGGCGCGGTCAGCCGGTCCACGAAGGACCGGGGCCAGACGCGCCGCTCACCGAGGGGACGCGGCTCGGCGAGCGGACGGGGCTCGGCGAGCGGCGGCGACGGCGGAGGAGAGGGAAGAGGAGGAGGGAGCGCGGCGGGGTTCCCCGGCGCGGGGGCGGTCGCGGCCAGGGGATCGTCGGTGTCCTGCGGCTTCGTGCTCGTGGTCGACTCGGACTGCTGCGTCATCGCGGAGGCTCCCGTCGCTCTGCGTCGTCGCGGAGATCGCCGAAGGCCGACCCCAGGAGGGTCAACGCGCGGTGCACGTGCGGCAGTTCCAGCGGCGAGGGGGAGTCGAGGGATTCCTCCCGCTCCTCATCGGTGGAGCCGAGCAGTGGTCCGGTGCCGAGGCGGAAGCGCAGGGAGGCGAGGTCGTCGCCGAAGCGGTGTCCGCCCGGCGCGGGCATGCCGAGCCGGGCGGAGAGCCAGTCCTCCAGGTCCTGCGCGTCGCCGACGCCGTGCGCGCCGAGGGCCGAGCGGAGCGGGCCGAGGTCGACGTACAGGTGCCGGCCGGCCTGCGGGGGTCGCGCGACGGCGCCCGCGGCGGTGACCAGGCGGTGGGCGGCGTCGGCCACGCGCGCGTGCAGGCGTACGGCGGCGGTGAGCCGTTCGGTGATCGCGGCGGGCTCGCCGAGGGCGTACGCGGCCGCCGCCGCGACCGGTTCGGCGACGCGCGCGCCCAGCACGGTGAGCACGTCGAGGACGCGGGAACGCAGGGACGCGCCCGCCTCGTTGTCGGGGAAGCGGGCGACGGCGGCGGGCCAGCCCTGGGGCAGGAAGGCACCCGCGAGATCGGAGATCACGCAGACGTCGTCGGGGAGCATCTCGGCGGGGCTGAGCAGCACGGTGTCCCGCGGCTCGTGCAGGGTGTCGCGCCAGGTCTCGTCACTGACGATGTACAGCCCCGCGCCCGCCGCGGCCTCCACGGCCTCGTGCACCACCTCGGGCGGGGCGACGGTGGCGGTCGGGTCGTCGGCGACGGACAGCAGGAGCAGCCGCGGGTCGCTGCCCTCCGCGCGGACCCTGCGGACGGTCTCCAGGAGGGCGTACGGATCGGGGACGCCGCCGCACTCCGCGGGCGTCGCCACATGGAACACGGATCTGCCCAGCAGGCGTGCCTGCGGCGCCCACCACGCGGCACACGGGCGGGTCACGAGGATGTCGCCGCCGAGCGCGCCGGTCAGGGCCAGCAGCAGCGCGGCGGCTCCGGGGGCGGCCGCCACCCGGTCGGGCGCGGCGCGCAGTCCGCGCCGGGTCCAGTAGCCGCTGGCGGCGTCGAGGAGCACGGGGCCGCCGCCGCAGGGCTCGGCGGCGGAGCGGTCCGCGGCGGCGGCCAGCACGGCACGGAGTTCCGGCAGCACGGGCAGGCCCTGGTCGGGCAGGGGCGGACCGTACCGGACCGGTCCGTGGCCTTCGGGGTCCGTCCGCCGCATACCTGCCTCCGCACCGTGGATGCCGCCGTTCCCTGTTCCGGAGCCTGCCTGCCCGTGCGGTTCCGGGCGCCTTCGCCCCCTCGTACGCCTACCTCTGCCAGCTCCGCCGTCGGCGCAGTCGGTGCAGCCGGTGCGCGGTCGCGCCCAGGGCACCGGCGATCAGCAACCCGCCGGTGACCAGGGCCGGCACGGAGTCCGTGAAGACACCGCCCTCACCGGCGTGCACGCCCCGCCGGCCGACGGGCGGACGCTCGGCCGCTCCGGTGCCGGTCCCGCTGTCGGGCCCATGGGTCGCCGTGTCGCCGCGGGCCACGGAGTACGACGCGGTCCACTGCTTCCCGTGACCGCCCGGGGGCGCGGGACAGACCCCGCCGACGTTCCACCGTCCGTCGGCGCCCCCGGGGTCGGGGGCCGCCTCGTCCGGGCCCACCGTGCCGGGGGCCGTGAAAGCGGGGCCCACGGTGTCCGGGCTCACCGGCTCGGGGACCGTGTCGGGCCCCACGCTGTCCGGGCCGAGGTCGTCGGGGCCCACCGCGTCGGGGCCCACCGCGTCGGGACCGACCGGATCCGGGCCGACCGAGCCCGGGCCGACCGAGCCCGGGCCGACCGAGTCCGGGCCGAGGGCGTCCGGAGCGACCGTGTCCGGACCGTCGGTGCCGGGGATCAGCGAGTCGTGGGCCGCGGGGTCGTCGGCGGCGCCGGAAGCGGGGGCCTGGGCATCGGGCCCGGCGGTGTCCGAGCCCCCGGCGTCGGGGTTCACCGCCTCCGTACGCACGTCCGCGCGCGCCCCGCCGGAATTCTTCGCGTCGGAGGCGCTCGACGCGCCGGAGCCGAGCGTGCCGGGGCTCACCTCGGTGAAGCCGCGTCCCGTGTCGTCGGACCCTCGCGTGGCCGGGTCGGCGGCCGGACCGAGCTCGCCGGACGAGATGTGGGCGGTGCCGCTGTAGGAGGCGGCGCCCGCGGTGGCCGGGTCGGCGCCCCCAAGGCGGTGAAGCTGGACCTTGCCGTCCTGGAAACCCTGGGAACTGGCGTCGATGGAGTCGGGCAGGGTCCCCCCGATCGCTTCGCACCTCACCGTGACGGTGACGGTGCCGCCGGGTTCGACGGAGCCAGGACTGACCTCCGCGGCCGGATCCGCGGCCGCGCCCGACGCGGCGGCGCCGAGAGCGGCGCCGGCCAGGGCGGTGGCGTACAGGACACGGGCGGTACGGCGCATGAGCGGGGCTCCTTCGGCGGGCTGCGGTCCGAGAGCCACGGCCGTCGTGTCCCTCGGAGCCATCAGAGCCCGCCGTACCGCCGGGCGCGAACGGCCGGGCACCATTCGCGGGAAAGCGGGGCCCGAGCGGGTGACATCACAGGCGGGGCGCCACCGGTCCCCCGTACACACCCCGCGACCGCGCCCGCGCCGGTGACCCGCCTCCGTCGAAAGCCCCGTAGGCCCCCGAAACCCGAGCCGTACGACCCCCGGCCCGAGCCGTACGACCCCCGGCCCGAGCCCGTACGACCACCGGCCCGAGCCCGTACGACCCCCGGCCCGAGCCCGTACGACCCCCGATGCCGAAGCCCCTACGCCCCCGAGGCCGGAACCGCCGGGCCTCAGGCCGCGTCGCGCATGATCTGGTCGCGCAGCCGGGTGCAGCAGCGGCTGATGAGGCGGGAGACGTGCATCTGGGAGATGCCCAGTTCGTCGGCGATACGGCTCTGGGTCATGTCGCTGAAGAACCGCATGTAGAGGATGGCGCGTTCCCGCTCGGACAGGGCCTGGAGCCGGGGTTTGACGGCCTCGCGGTCGATGACGGTGTCGAGGGCCGGGTCGGGCGAACCGAGGGCGTCGCTGAGGGAGTAGCCGTCCTCGCTGCCCGGCAGTTCGGCGTCCAGGGAGAGCGCGGTGAAGCTCTCCAGTGCCTCCAGGCCCGTACGGACGTCCTCCTCGCTCATACTGGCGTGCTCGGCGATCTCGGCGACCGTGGGCCTGCGGCCCGGGATGGTCTGGGACAGGTCCTGGGAGGCGAACCGGACCCGGTTGCGCAGGTCCTGGACCCGGCGAGGCACGTGCAGGGTCCACATGTGGTCACGGAAGTGACGCTTGATCTCGCCGGTGATCGTCGGCACCGCGTAGCTCTCGAAGGCGTTGCCGAGCTCGGGGTCGTAGCGGTCGACGGCTTTGACCAGCCCGAGCGACGCGACCTGGCGCAGGTCCTCGTGGCTCTCGCCGCGGTTGCGGAAGCGGCCCGCGAGCCGTTCGGCCATCGGCAGCCAGGATTCGACGATCTCGGCCCGGAGCGCGTCGCGCTGCTGTCCCGGCGGGAGCGTGGCGAGCCTGCGGAATGCCTCCCCGGTGTCGGGGGCGTCGTCGTGCGGATGGTGCGTCGCGCTCGCTTGAGTTCGCATGGTGCGTCGCAGCTCCCTCGATGGTGCCATGTGATGGACAGTCATCGTGGGAACGCACCCGTGCACCGGACGAGTACACCCATGGCGCGGCTGGCCGCTCCCACGGACGTGCCTCCTGTCCGAAGCACTGCAGTGGCGTCTGCCCCGCGCCATGCGGGGCAAACACCCTTCCATTCTCCCTGGCTTCGGACCGCGCGTCCTCCCGGGGCCCTCCTCGGCCCGGGTCAGGGGCGGCGGCCGACCAGGCAGAGGAGCTTCGTCTGGACGTCGGCGCCGGGCGGGGGCTCCTCCGGGGCCGCGAAGAGTCCGGTCCGCTCCAGTTCCGCCGCGTGCGGGGTGACCTCCCGGACCGCGAACGACAGCAGGTCGTCCGGGAGTTGTTCGTCGGCGCCGATGGCGCGGGACAGGTCCCAGGTGTGGACCGTCAGATCGGTGACGAGCTGCGCGCAGTAGTCCTCCGCCGGCATGTCCGCGAAGGAGAGATGGACCGTGCGGTCGAGCGCGCCGGGCTCGGCGAACACCGAGCGGGAGGCGTCGGCCACGGCCTCCCAGGCGGCGACGGGGTCGGGACCGAGCGGATCGCCGTCCAGGCTGTCGCCGACCGAGTCGACGGTCGCGCCGTCGCGGACCAGCGCGGGCACCCACGCCTGCTCGGAGACGAGATGGCCCACGAGGTCGCGCACGCTCCAGGCGGCGCAGGGCGTGGGGGCCTCCCACTGGTCGTCGCGGACCGCGTGGACCCGGCGGCCGAAGAGCTCCAGGGCCTCCGTCTGCCGGACCAGGACCGGGTGCGGGTCGGTCGTCATGCCGGCGGCACCCCCGCGGGTCCGCGTTCCCGGGCACCGTCCCGGGTACGGGCCGCCGCTACGCGCCGCCGCGGGTGGCGGCGCAGATACTCGCCCTCCAACTGGGCCATGCGCACGTTGTGGGTGTGCAGCGCGTCGTTCGAGCCGTGCAACAGCGTGTCGTGGCGGGTGCGGTGGATGGCCTCCAGCTCTTTCATGAGCTGCTGATCGTCCAGCCGGCCCGGGTCGACTCCGGTCATGGTGCTACCCCGCTCGTCGTGGCCGTCGGTGCGGTCCGGGCATCCGCCCCGGGCAGACACTGCCCCGAGCGGCGTCCGGGAGGGAGCCGT
Organism: Streptomyces sp. NPDC059371; assembly: GCF_042751995.1. NCBI lineage: Bacteria > Bacillati > Actinomycetota > Actinomycetes > Kitasatosporales > Streptomycetaceae > Streptomyces > Streptomyces sp. NPDC059371. The sequence continues at coordinate 235,337 of NZ_JBHYXD010000002.1, forward strand.
GGATCGAGACCCACTCCCTCCACTCTACGAACATCCGGGGTGCCGGGCCTCCCCGGAACGTGCCCGGCACCCCCGCGTCCCCACCGGGGCCCAGCCCGGGCGGGGCCTCCGCTCCCGCCCGCCTACCGCTCGCGCTTCCCGCCCGCCTACCGCTCACGCTCCACGCGGCGCTCGTCCCACACCGGCTCCCGTGTCTCCCGTACGCGGCCGTCCGAGCCGAAGACCAGGTAGCGGTCGAAGGAGCGGGCGAACCAGCGGTCGTGGGTGACCGACAGCACCGTCCCCTCGTACGCCTCCAGGCCCTCCTGAAGCGCCTCCGCGGACTCCAGGTCGAGGTTGTCGGTCGGCTCGTCGAGGAGCAGGGCGGTCGAGCCCTCCAGCTCCAGGAGCAAGATCTGGAAACGCGCCTGCTGGCCGCCCGACAGCTTCTCGAAGCGCTGCTCGGCCTGGGCGGTCAGCTCGTAGCGGCGCAGCCGGGAACTCGCCGCTCCGCGGTCCTGAGCGTGCTCGGTCCACAGGATGTCCAGGAGCGTGCGGCCCTCCAGTTCCGGGTGGGCGTGGGTCTGCGCGAAGTGGCCGGCGACCACGCGGGCGCCGAGCTTCCACTCACCGGTGTGCGCGACGTCGCCGCCCGCGAGGAGCCGCAGGAAGTGCGACTTTCCCGAGCCGTTGGAGCCGAGGACGGCGACGCGCTCGCCGTAGTAGACCTCCAGGTCGAAGGGCTTCATCAGGCCGGTGAGCTCAAGTCCCTTGCAGGTCACCGCCCGCACGCCGGTCCGCCCGCCGTGCAGCCGCATCTTGATGTCCTGCTCGCGCGGCGGCTCCGGAGGCGGTCCGGCCTCCTCGAACTTGCGCAGCCGGGTCTGCGCCGCCGCGTAGCGGGACGCCATCTCATGGCTGACGGCGGCCGCCTGACGGAGGTTCAGCACCAGCTTCTTGAGCTGCGCGTGCTTCTCGTCCCAGCGCCTGCGCAGCTCCTCGAAGCGCGCGAACCGCTCGCGCCTGGCCTCGTGATAGGTCGCGAAACCGGCGCCGTGCACCCAGGCGTCCGCGCCGGCCGGGCCGGGCTCGACGCTGACGATCTTCTGGGCGGCGCGGGCGAGGAGTTCGCGGTCGTGGGAGACGAACAGGACGGTCTTGCGGGTCTCCTTGAGCCGCTCCTCCAGCCAGCGCTTGCCGGGCACGTCGAGGTAGTTGTCCGGCTCGTCGAGGAGCAGCACCTCGTCGGTGCCACGCAGCAGCGCCTCCAGCACCAGGCGCTTCTGCTCGCCTCCGGAGAGGGTCCTGACCAGGCGCCACTGGGCCTTCTCGTAGGGGACGCCGAGGGCGGCCATCGTGCACATGTCCCACAGGGTCTCGGCCTCGTACCCGCGGACCTCGGCCCAGTCGGACAGCGCCTGCGCGTAGCGGAGCTGCGACGCCTCGTCGTCGACGGTCATCATCGCGTGCTCGGCGGCGTCCACGGCCTGGGCCGCCTGGCGGATGCGGGGCGGGGCCACGGAGACGAGCAGCTCGCGCACGGTCGTCTCGTCGCGTACGGACCCCACGAACTGCCGCATCACCCCGAGTCCGCCGCCGACGTTCACGGTCCCGCCGTGCGGTTTGATCTCTCCCGAGATCAGCCGCAGCAGCGTGGTCTTCCCGGCCCCGTTCGGGCCCACGAGGGCCACGACGGCGCCCTCCCCCACCCGAAACGACACATCGCCGAGCAGCGCCCTCCCGTCGGGAAGGTAGTACTCAAGGTGTGCGGCTTCGAGATGTCCCATGGGCAGGCATTCTCCGGGGAGCGGGGGTGCGGGGCAAACGCGTATAGGACGACGGGGTCGGAGAGCGGGGGCGGGAACCGCCGGATCCGGGGTAGACGGGGCCGCATGACCACGACCCCGGTTGTCGACCTGACCGCCCTCGTACCGGGCCGCCACGCCCTTCGGGACCGCCTCCTCGCCCTGGACTGCCGGCTCTTCGAGGCGGTCGCGGCGCGGCACTGGCCGGGCGGCGACCCCGTGCTGCCGCGGCTGAGCCGGAGCGCGAACCACGGTGTGCTGTGGTTCGCGACGGCCGCCGCCGTGGCGGCGAGCAGGACCCCGCGGGCCCGCCGGGCCGCCGCACGGGGTGTCGCCTCGCTCGCCCTGGCCTCCGCCGCGATCAACACCGTCGGCAAGCGCTCGGTGCGCCGCACCCGCCCCGGGCTCGGTCCGGTCCCCGCCGTCCGGCGGCTCAAGCGGCAGCCGATCACCACGTCGTTCCCGTCGGGGCACGCCGCGTCCGCCGCCGCCTTCGCGACGGGGGTGGCACTGGAGTCCCGCGGCTGGGGCGCGGCCGTCGCACCGCTGGCCGCGGCGGTGGCGCTGTCCCGCGTCTACACCGGCGTCCACTTCCCGAGCGATGTCGTGGCCGGTGCGGTCCTGGGTGTCGGGGCCGCGTACGCGGTGCGCGCGCTGGTGCCCACCCGGGACGGGCTCACCCCGCCCGGCCGTCCGCGCACGGACGCGCCCGCGCTGGCCGACGGCGAGGGCGACGGGCTGGTCATGGTGGCCAACACGGCCTCGGGCACCGTGGAGCGGGTCGGGGCGCTGGCCGCCGCGCTGCCGCGGGCGGAGATCGTGGAATGCGAACCCCACGGCATAAGGGAGGAGCTGGAGAAGGCGGCGGCCCGTGCCCTGGTGCTGGGCGTGTGCGGCGGCGACGGCACGGTGAACACCGCGGCCGAGGTCGCCCTGCGCCACGGGATCCCCCTGGCCGTTCTGCCGGGCGGCACGCTCAACCACTTCGCCCACGACCTCGGCGTGGAGGGCGAACGCGATCTGGTCCGCGCGCTCCGGGAGGGCGAGGCCGTCCAGGTGGACGTGGGCCGGTTCGCGTCCGGCGGCAGGAACGGCATCTTCCTCAACACCTGCAGCCTGGGCATCTATCCGGAGTTGGTGCGCGAGCGGCGGAACCGGTCCAGGGTGATCGGCAGTTGGCCCGCCGGAGTCCTGGGCGCGCTGCGCGTGCTGCGCGCCGACCATCACCCGCTGCGGGCCGAACTCGGCGGCCGCAGCCACCCGTTGTGGCTCCTGTTCGCGGGCAACGGCACCTACCACCGGATGGGCCTGGCTCCCGCCCGCCGCTTCGACCTCGCGGACGGCCGCCTCGACGTACGGGTGGTGCACGGGGGCCGCCATCCCGCGATACGGCTGCTGGCCGCGGCCTTCGCGGGGCCGCTCACCCGCTCGCCGGCCCACGCGGCCGTACGGGTGGGCCGCCTGCGCATCGAGGGCGTCGCACCCGGCACGCTGCTGGCCTACGACGGTGAAGTCACCGAGGTGGGCGGCGAGGTGACGCTGCACAAGAGCCGCGAGGCGCTGACCGTCTACCGCCCGCTTCCCGCCCACTGACCAGGCAGTCTCCTCGCTTCGTCCACATCGCAAGATGCGGGTCTCATTATTCGGCATGACCGCGTACGGTGATGACATCGCCTCAGGGAGTGCGCACACCCCCGGGAGACCCGTACGACGAGAAGGGGATCGGTCATGTCTCAGTCACAGTCGAAGCCGCAGGAGACCGCCGTCTACACGCACGGCCACCACGAGTCGGTGCTCCGGTCGCACACCTGGCGCACAGCCGCCAACTCGGCGGCCTACCTGCTCGACTCGCTGAAGCCGCACATGAAGATCCTGGACATCGGCTGCGGACCGGGCACCATCACGGCGGACCTGGCCGAGCGGGTGCCGGACGGCCGGGTCACCGGCGTCGACCACGCCCCCGGCATCCTGGACCAGGCACGCCGGACGGCGGCCGAACGCGGCCTGGGCAACGTCGAGTTCGCCGTCGCCGACGTCCACGCGCTGGAGTACCCGGACGACACGTTCTGCGTGGTCCACGCCCACCAGGTGCTCCAGCACGTGGGTGACCCGGTCCAGGCGCTGCGCGAGATGCACCGGGTCACCAAGCCCGGCGGGATCATCGCGGTCCGCGATTCGGACTACTCGGCCATGACCTGGTATCCGGCGGTGCCGGGCATGGACGACTGGCAGGATTTGTACCTGAGGGTGGCCCGCGCCAACGGGGGCGAGCCCGACGCCGGCCGCCGTCTCAAGTCATGGGCACTCGCGGCCGGCATCCGGGACATCACGGCCACGTCGAGCACCTGGACCTTCGCCACCGAGGACGAGCGGGCGTGGTGGAGCGGACTGTGGGCCGACCGTACGGTGGCCTCGGCGTACGCGGAGCGGGCGACGCAAGGGGGCCATGCGACCACGGAGGAACTGCTGGCGGTGTCGGCCGCCTGGCGGCAGTGGGGACGGCAGGAGGACGGCTGGTTCTCCGTGCTGCACGGAGAGATCCTCTGCCGAAAGGCGGCGTGACACCGCTGGGAGAGTCGGGGGCGGCCGCGCGCGGTCACGGCGGCGAACGGCTGCACGCGGCCCGGGGCCAGGGCGCGTCCCGGCCACCGGGCTGCTCGCCGCCACCGGGCCGCTCGCCCAGCCAGTACGGCGCCGCCCAGCCCGGACGGCGCCGCTCAGCCCGTACAGCTCGTGAGACCGGTGAACCCGGTGAGGCCCGCGAACCCGGTGAGGCCCGTGGATCCCGTGAAGGAGTACGCCGCCCACGGCCCCGTCAGCTCCACCCGCATCCCCGGCTCCTCACCCTCGCCGTTCACCCGTTCCACGAAGGCCCCCGAGTCCGCGCGCGGCACCAGATAGGCCGCGTCGAGGACCCTGTGCCCCTCTCGCCCAGGAGACGCCTCCCGGGACGAGGCCGGGGCCGTCGGGGTCAGCAGCCGGTTCTCCTCGGCGCACTCGGAGAGGGTGTGGTGCAGCCGGCGAGTGAACGCCCCGGCGTGTTCGGGGGCGGTGTCGGCGTACACCCGCACATCCCATTCCACGCGTCCGTCGAGCCGGTCGAGCGTCCGCAGGAAGTCCTCCCTGCGTTCGTCGATCATCACGCGTACGCCGCTGTCGTCCCGCAGGACGGTGGCGAGCCGGAGCGGCAGCGGGCTGGTGACGGCGGTGAGCGCGTCGAGGACGCCCTGGTGGGCACGGGCGGTCGCCTCCAGCCAGTGGACGTCCTCCAGCCGGCGGCGCAGCGGCTCGGCGTCGAAATCCCGCTCCGGGACCGAGCCGACCACGGCGATCAGGTCGCCGTGGCGCAGCAGTCTGGGCGGGACGCCGCCGACCCCGGTCAGCTCGACCGACAGCGCCGCCGGGAAGGGGCGGCAGATCGCGTAGACGTAGCGCAGAGCGCTCATGAATCTCCTCCCGCGCTTCCACTCGCGCCCCCCGCGGCGTACTGACCATGGTGCCCTCCGGACACCGGTCAGCGCACCATGGCCGTCTCGACCAGCAGACGGCCCGCCGCCGCGATCGACTCGGCGTCGATGCCCGCGGCGTGGAGCTGCTCGTCCGGGCTCGCGGAGCCCGGCATCGTACGGACGGCGAGGCGCACCAGCCGGGGCACGGGACGGCCGTCGGTGAAGGCGTCGAGCACCGCGTCCCCGAGGCCGCCCTCTTCCCGGTGGTCCTCCACCGTGACCAGGCAGCCGGTCTCCTCCGCGGCCTCGCGCAGGGTCGCGCGGTCCACCGGCTTCACCGAGTAGAGGTCGATCACCCGGGCCTGGATGCCCTCGCGGTCGAGCGCCTCCGCGGCGGCCAGCGCCTCGTGGACGGTGACACCCGCGGCGACGAGCGTGAGCCGGTCGTCGGCGGAGGCGCGGAGCACCTTGCTGCCGCCGACGGGGAACTCCTCGGTGGCGCTGTAGATGACGGGGCTCTCACCGCGTGAGGTGCGCAGATAGCGGATGCCCTCCAGGCCCGCCATCGTGGCGACGAGCTTCCCCGTCTGGTTGGCGTCGCACGGGTACAGCACGGTCGAGCCGTACACGGACCGGAACATCGCCAGGTCCTCCAGGCCCATCTGCGAAGGCCCGTCCTGGCCGATGGCGACGCCCGCGTGGGAGCCGACGAGGTTGATCCCGGCACCGCTGACCGCGGCCATGCGCACGAAGTCGTGGGCCCTGGTGAGGAAGGCCGCGAACGTCGAGGCGTACGGCACCCAGCCGCGCGCCGCCATGCCGACGGCGGTGGCGACGAGCTGCTGCTCGGCGATGTAGCACTCGAAGTAGCGCTCGGGGTGTTCCTTGGCGAAGAACTCGGCACGGGTCGAGTCGCCGACCTCGCCGTCCAGCACGACGACGTCGCCGCGGGCGTCGCCGAGCGCGGCGAGCGCCTTTCCGAAGGCGTCACGGGTGGCGACCTCGTCACCGGTCTCGTACCGGGGCAGGTCGAGGTGTCCGGACCGTACGGCGTGCAGCATCCTGGCGGCCGGCGGCGGCTGGACCGCGACCCGGTGGTCGTGCACGCCGCCGAGTTCGGCGATCGCCGCTTCGGCGTCCGGCAGCGGTTTGCCGTGCATGCCCTCGCGGTCCTGGACCGATGCCACGCCCTTGCCCTTGAGGGTGCGGGCGAGGATCACGGTGGGCCGTCCGCCGGTGGAGTCCGCCTCGGCGAAGGCCCGGTCGATCGCGTCCACGTCGTGGCCGTCGATCTCGACGGTGTGCCAGCCGAAGGCGGCGAACCGGCGCGCGTACGCGTCGAGGTCGTGTCCGTGCCGGGTCGGCCCGCGCTGGCCCAGGCGGTTGACGTCGACGACGGCGGTCAGGTTGTCGAGGTGCTCGTACCCCGCGTGCTCGGCGGCCTCCCACACGGAGCCCTCGGCGAGTTCGCTGTCGCCGCACAGCACCCGGACGCGGTATCCGGTGCGGTCGAGGCGCTTTCCGGCGAGCGCGATGCCGACTCCGACCGGCAGTCCCTGGCCGAGCGATCCGGTGGCGGTCTCGACCCACGGGAGCCGCCGGGGCGTGGGATGCCCTTCGAGCCGGCTGCCGGCCTTGCGGAAGGTGAGCAGCTCGGCCTCGTTCAGCGCGCCGGCCGCCTTGTACGCGGAGTACAGGAGCGGTGAGGCGTGTCCCTTGGAGAGGACGAAGCGGTCGTTGCCGGGATGCCGGGGGCGCTCGAAGTCGTAGCGCGTGTGGTTGGCCAGCAGGACCGCCATCAGGTCGGCGGCGGACATGGACGACGTCGGGTGCCCCGAGCCCGCGGCGTCGGCGGCCCGGACGCTGTCGACGCGCAGTTGCCGGGCCAGGTCGTTGAGCTCGCGTGTGTTCATGGTGTCCCTTCCCTGCGTCCGGCGGTTTCCGGACAGCTCGGCGCTCCGGCCTCTCCTCGCAGTCGCGGGTGAGGCCGGTCTCCGCCCGCCGTACGGGCTTTCCGCGTCCCCCCGACCCGGGGACCCAAACACGGGCATGCCCGGCGTTTCACGGCCGCGGTACCCGGGGCGCCCTCTCATCGCGCCCGGTGCGGCCGGACCTCGGGGTCGCCGCAGGGGCCCGTGTCCGCGCCGGGGACGTCGGGCGGCCCGGACGGGATCGGCGGGCGCACCACTTCATCGCCCGCGGGTACCCGCACGGCCGGACACGTAACGGAACCGGCCGGGTGCCGTGGGCGATCGTCCGCATCGGTCTCCCGTGCCGCGCGACGGCCTCGGATGCTCCACCCGGCGGTGGCGCAGCCGAGGCCGTCGTCACGAGGAACCCGAGGAACCCGAGGAACCCACGAGGAACCCTGGGACGGACGCCTCAGGACGTGGACGGGGGCCGCATGCGGAAGTCGTAACGCGCCGGGAGCGGCTCGTCGGCGATCCGGGACCACAGCCGGTCGATGGTCTCCGCGCCTTCCCGCAGGTCGGCGACCTCGAAGCCCGCGTCGAAGATCGCCCGCGCGTCCTCACGGCGGCCCTCGGCTAGCAGCAGTTCGGCCTCGACGAGGCGGAACCCGCCACGGTCCCGGGTCCTGGGGTGCAGCCGCTCCCACACGGCACGCGCCTGCGCCGGGCGGCGGGCCCTCAGCAGCGCCTCGATGGCCTCGCGGCCGAGCGCGGCGGTCACGGCGGTCCACCGTTCCCCGTCGTCGCGCCGCTCCCGGCACAGATCGTCGAAGGCCTCGGCGTAACGGTCGGCGGCCCGCTCGTCGTTGCCCGCCTCCTGGTCGGCGACGGCGAGGCAGCGCAGCAACGGCCAGAGCGACGGGGCGAGTTCGAGGGCCCGCTCCCAGCTCCGTACGGCCTGGGCGACGTCTCCGGCATGCCACTGGGCGACGCCGAGGTGGTACTCGGCGGCGGGGCCGGCGGGCGCCGTCTCCAGCATGTCGCGCCAGTGCGACGCCACCAGTGTCTCGCCGGGCGGCCCGACCCGCCGGAGCTCGGGGAAGGCGCCGGAGCTCAGCAGTTCACGCCACGGCTCCTGGTCCTCGCCGAGCGTGCTCTCCTCGAAGGGCGTCCCGGGCAGTTTGTGCGCGGCGCGCAGCACTTCGAGCGCGCCCCAGCCGGAACCGACGGCGAGGACCTCGCCGGGCGCGGTGTCGGCGTGCGGCAGCCAGGCGGCGTACGCGGCGTCGACCGCGGCGCGGGAGAGGGCGCTCTCCAGCCGGCCCTCGGCCTCCGCCCGCGCGGCCTCCCAGTCCGCCCCGTGCGCCGTCTCCGCGCTCACGGACAGCGGCCCGTACGCCTCCAGCCAGGAGACGTCGCTCTCGGCCTCGAGCCGTACGTGTTCGAGCTGGGTACGGGCGAGTCCGGCCTGGATCTCGCAGTACCCGCCGGTCCCGGGCTCGGTGAGCCACTCCTGCCAGCGCCGGCCACCGGGTCCCGAGCCCCAGACGAAGAGCTTGCGCCCGCGCAGGACGTCGGTGGACGTCTGGACCAGGCCCTCGCCCGAGCCGTCGACCGCGGCGATCCAGCGGCGCCGCCCGTCGGGCACCTCGTAGAAGTAGTCGGCGGGGAAGGTGCTGTTGAGGGGGTACGTCCGGTCGGTCCCGTCGTACGCCGGCACGGGCACCCGGCGCAGCCGTCGCTCGTAGCCGAAGTGCCAGGCCTCCTCGGCGGGGGCGAGCACCCTGCGCTCCTCGGGGACCGCGATGTTGGACCACCAGTACAGCGGGGCGGGCCTCTCGTGCGGGTTGCGGACACGGACGCCGACGTACAGGAAGTCGGAGCCGTCCGGCAGCCACAGATCGACCTGGAAGGGGAGGTCGCGCAGGCGTTCCCACTCCCACAGGCGCAGCATCTCGCCGCCGTCCGGGGCGGGGACGCGGGCCGCGTGGACGGGTGAGCACGACAAGGTGGTGTGCCCGGTCGCCCCGATGTTCCACTCGATGCCGCCGGAGAACCAGGCGCCGTTGAGGGCGAAGCAGGCCGGCTGGAGCACCGGGTTGGTGTAGAGCAGTTCCGTCTCGGTGGGTTTGTGGAAGAGCGAGACGACGCGGCCTCCGTAGCCGGGCAGCACGGTGGCGCGCAGCCGGTCGTTCTCGATCACTATCGTGTCGAGTCCGCGCGGCGCCCTCTCTCGCTCGTACCCGTCGCGTATGCGTTCGGGCAGCACGCTGCGCAGCGGCTCGTACCCGATCTGCCGGGCCATGTCGCCCGGCAGACCGACGCGGTCGCGGTCGTCGATCTGGTGCATCTCGTCGAGGGTCCGCAGGGGCGGCAGCGGGTTGCTCGGGCCCAGTTCCGCCGCGGGAAGGGCCAGTACGTCACGTCGGATCGTCGTCACGACGACCATGGAACATGGTGATCGGCCTGCTGACCAGGGTGTCCGCTCATCAGAATCCGGTCAGGATTCCGCAAAGACGCGGCCGGTCAGCCGGGTTTGACCATCTCCGCGGTGATCGCCCACCGCTCGTGGTCCCGCCAGGCACCGTCGATGTGGATGAAGGCCGGCGAGAAGCCTTCGAGGCGGAAGCCGCAGGTGCGGGCCAGCGCGATCGACCCCGCGTTGCCGGGCTGCGCGTTGATCTCCAGCCGGTGCAGGCCCATCTCCCCGAAGGCGTACCGGACGACGAGGCCCAGTGCCTCGGTCATGAGCCCGCGCCCGGCCGCGTGCGCGAAGGCGCCGTAACCGAGGGCGCCGCACAGGAAGCCGCCCCGGACGATGTTGTTGATGTTGATGAAACCGGCGATGCCGCCGCCGTCCCGTTCGCAGACGAGGAACCCGGCCTTGGTCGGATCGTCGATGAGCCGGCCGGCGTAGACGGCATAGGAACCGACGTCACCGGGCGGGAAGAGCCAGGGGTGGTGCAGAGTTCTGCTCTCCCTGGCCCGTGCGGTGAACTCCGCGCCGTCCTCGAGCGTGAAGGGGCGGATGCCCACACGGGGGCCCTCGGCGAGAAAGCCGACGTTCTCAGGCATCCGGTCACCCTACGCGATCACTGGCGCGGCGGCAGCTTCATCGGGTCAGCGCAGCGCGGGCTCGTCCAGGGTCAGTGTCCCCGCGTCCGCGTCGAGCTCGGCGCGGAGTCCGAACGGCATCGTCAGCGTCCCCTCCGCGTGCCCGAACCCGGCATGCTCGACGACCGGAACGCCGAGCGGGCCGAGCCGGTCGGCGAACACCGCGCGGAGTCTGTCGTACGGGCCGCAGTCCTGCCAGGAGCCGAGTGCGACCCCGGCCACCCCGTCGAGCCAGCCGCCGCGCAGCAACTGCGTCAGGATCCGGTCCAGCCGGTAGGCCTCCTCGCCGACGTCCTCGATCAGGAGCAGCCCGCCGCGGGCCCCGGCACGGGCGTGCGGGGTGCCGAGCTCGGCGGCCAGCAGGCTGGCGCAGCCGCCGAGCGTGACACCGCGGGCCTTCCCGGGCACGAGCGGCACGGCTTCGGCCGGGGCGATGGTCCGCACCGACTCGGGTTCGAAGAGCGTCGCCCGCAGATGCTCCCGCGACCTCTCGTTCTTCAGGAAGCCGAGGGACGACACCATCGGACCGTGCAGGGTCGCGAGCCCCACCCGCGTGGCGAACGCCTCGTGCAGGGCGGTGATGTCGCTGAAGCCGACGAAGACCTTGGGACCCGCGGCGCGGATGGCGTCCCAGTCGAGGAGGTCGATCATGCGCTGGGCGCCGTAGCCGCCGCGGGCGCACAGCACCGCGGCCACGTCCGGGTCGCACCAGGCCGCCTGGAAGTCGGCGGCCCGGTCCGCGTCCGTCCCCGCCAGGTAGGCGAACTCGGTGTGCCGGTCCAGGACATGGGGTGCCACGACCGGGTCGAGGTCCCAGCCGCGCAGGATGTCGAGGCCGGCTTCGAGCCGTTCCTCGGGGACGGGCCCGCTGGGTGCGACGACCGCCACCCTGGCCCCGGCGGCGAGCCGCGCGGGCCTGGTCAGTGCGGTGATCGGTGCGGTCGTTCGGGTCACTCGTGGGGCTCCAGGTGCTGATGGTTCATGTGCTGGTGTTCAGGTGCTGGTGTTCAGGTGCTGGTGTCGAGATGCGGGTGTCAGGTGTTGACGTCGTGTGCTGGTGTTCAGGTGTCGGCGTCGGGTGCTGGCGTCGGGTGCTGGTGTTCAGGTGTTGGCGTCGGGTGCTGGTATCAGGTGTCAGCGTCGGGTGCTGGTGTTCAGGTGCCTTTGCGCATGTGTCTTCGGTTCATGTGTCTCCGGCGGCCGGGGCGCCTCACTTGGACAGCTCCAGGGTGGGGATGCCGGGCGGGTTCAGTCCGAGGACCTGGGCGTACAGGGAGAGTTCGGACTCCAGGGCGCGCACCATCGTCTCCGCGCGACGGAAACCGTGCCCTTCCCCCTCGAAGGCGATGTAGGCGTGCGGGACGCGGCGGCCCTGCTCCTCGACCCTGGCCAGGAAGCGCTCGCACTGCACGGGCGGGCACACGGCGTCCTCGAGCCCCTGGAGCAGCAGGAAGGGCACGGTGATCCGGTCGGCGTGCGTGGACGGCGACCGCTCGGTGTACCGGGCCGGCACCTCGGCGATCGGACCGACGAGCGATTCCAGGTACCGCGACTCGAAGTCGTGGGTCTCCCCCGAGGCCCATTCGGTGAGGTCGACGACGGGATAGAGGATCGTGCCGCAGGCGTAGACATCGGTGGTGGCCAGCGAGGCGGCCGTGGTCCAGCCGCCCGCGCTGCCGCCACGGACGGCGAGCCGGCGCCCGTCTGCGGTGCCCTCCTCGGCGAGCGCGAGCGCGACGGCCGCGCAGTCCTCGACGTCGACGACACCCCACTGCTCCCGCAGCAGGTTGCGGTACTCCCGTCCGTGACCGGTCGATCCGCCGTAGTTGACCTCGGCCACCCCGATGCCCCGGGAGGTGAAGTAGGCGATCTCCAGGTCGAGCACGAGCGCCGACCTGCTGGTGGGGCCGCCGTGGACCCAGACGACGTACGGCGGGAGTTCGTCGGCGCGGCCGACGTGACCGGGGTGGTGCGGCGGGTAGATGTGCGCGTGGACCTCGCGACCGGCGGGGCCGGTGAAGGTGCGGATCTGGGGTTCCGGGTAGTACGCGGGGTCGACCGGGTCGTCGTGCGCGGCGCCGATCACCCGGGCCCGCCCGGTGCGGGCGTCCAGTTCGACGACCTCGTGGGCGCTGCGGGGACTGGCCCCCACGCCGACGACCCTGCTGCCGTGCACGGCGAGCGTGGGCGCGAACTCGGTCCAGGGACCGGCCGCGTCGACGACTTCACCGGTCTCGGGGTCCAGAATCCCGAGCGCGGTGGCGCCCCGTCCGTGCACGACGGCGACCAGCCCGCCGTCCAGCGGCGCGAACCACCGGAGGCCGATCTTCCAGAGGGGGCCGCCGAACTCCTCCTCGCGCGGACAGACGGCGATCGCCTCCCCGTCCGCGCCGAGGCGGTGGAGGTTCCACCAGCCGCTGCGGTCGCTCGCGTAGAGGAGCGTGCCGTCGGCCGCCCAGTCGGCCTGGACGACGGACTCCTCCGGGCCGCCCGCGACGGGCCGCGCGGCGGACAGCGTGCCGTCCTCGGTGACGTCCGCGAGGATCACCTCGGTGCCGTCCCACGGCATCCGCGGGTGGTCCCAGGCCAGCCAGACCGCCTGCCGGCCGTCCGGAGAGAGCCGGGGCCCGGTGACGAACCGGTGCCGCCCGTCGGACAGTTCGTGCACGGCGTCCCGGTCCCGCGCCGCGGATCCGTCCAGCGGCACCGCGACGACGGCCCGGCGCACATCGGTGGGCCCGTCGCCGGTGAACTCCTCCATGACGCACCAGACTTCGCCGCGCTCGGGCCGCACCTGCGGGTCCACCCACCGCAGTCCGCCCCCCACGGGTGAGAGAGGGGTCAGCGGGCGCGGTTCGCTCCCGGGTTCGCAGCGGTAGAGACGCTGGTCGGCGAAGTCGACGAAGACGATCAGCGGGCCTTCGGGACGCATGACCCCCGCCCAGGGGCTGCCGCCGTACTCGATGACGCGGCTGCGTACGTTCCACGGGGCCGGGAGGACCGGCTCCTCGGTGCCGTCCGCCCTCCGCCGCACCAGCGTGCGCCGCCCGCCCTCGGTCGGCCGGGGCTCGGTCCACCAGGCCTCGTCTCCGACGAAACCGACGAACTCGGGATGGCCGTCGTGCGCGGCGGCGAGCCTCGCGTCGATCGGCGAGGGCCATGCGCCGTATGACGTGGTCTGCATCTCGTCCCCCTAGGCCGTGCGCAGAAAGCGGTCGAGGACGCGGACGCCGAAGTGGAGCGCCTCGACCGGGACGCGCTCGTCGACTCCGTGGAACATCGCCTGGTAGTCGAAGCCCTCCGGGAGCTTGAGCGGGGAGAAGCCGTAGCCGGTGATGCCGAGGCGGGAGAACTGCTTGGCGTCCGTGCCGCCGGACATGCAGTAGGGGACGACATGGCCCTCGGGTGCGAACTCCTCGACGGCCGCGCGCATCCGCGCGTACGTCGGTGAGTCCAGCGGCGCCTGGAGCGCCACCTCGTGGTGGTGGAACTCCCACTCCACGTCCGGTCCGCTGAGCCGGTCCATGGTGGTGCGGAACTCGTCCTCGCCGCCGGGCAGATAGCGGCCGTCCACGTAGGCGACGGCCTCCCCGGGAATCACGTTGATCTTGTAACCGGCGCTCAGCATCGTCGGGTTGGCACTGTTGCGGACGGTCGCCTCGACGAGCGCGGCTGCCGGGCCGAGCTTGCTCAGGAGGGCGTCCACGTCGTCCAGGCCGCCGTCCACGCCGTACAGGGCCGCGAGTTCGGTCAGGGCGGCCCGCACGGTCGGGGTGATGCGCAGTGGCCACTCGTGGGCGCCGATGCGGGTGACCGCCGCGGCGAGGCGGGTCACCGCGTTGCTCCGGTTCACCTTGGAGCCGTGCCCCGCCCGTCCACGCGCGGTGAGTCTGAGCCAGCCGGTGCCGCGCTCCCCCGCGGCGATCGGATAGAGCTGCCGTCCGCTGCCGTCGTGGAAGGTGAACGCCCCGGACTCGCTGACGCCCTCGGTGCAGCCCTCGAAGAGTCCGGGGTGCTCGTCGGCCAGGAAGCCCGAGCCGTCCTCGGCGCTCGCCTCCTCGTCCGCGGTGAAGGCGATGACCAGGTCACGGCGGGGCCGTACCCCTTCGCGCGCCCAGGACCGGACGACGGAGAGGATCATCGCGTCCATGTTCTTCATGTCGACCGCGCCGCGTCCCCAGACGACGCCGTCACGGATCTCCCCGGAGAACGGGTGGACACTCCAGTCCTCGGCCTGGGCGGGCACCACGTCCAGATGACCGTGGACGAGCAGCGCGTCGGCGGACGGGTCGGTGCCCTCCAGCCGGGCCACGACATTCGTACGCCCCTTGGTGCGCTCCAGGAGCGTGGGCTCCAGGCCCGCTTCGGCCAGCCGCGCGGCGGCGTACTCGGCGGCCGGGCGCTCCTGGCAGTCCCCGCCGCCGCGGTTGGTGGTGTCGATCCGGATGAGGTCCGAGGTGAATTGGACGACCTCGTCAAGTGCCCGTTCGTCAGCCATACTGCTCCTCCACCGCGGCCGAGACGATCGTGGTGACCGCCTTGAAGGTCCGAATCCCCTCGTACATCGTGTCGCTGGTGTACGCGATCTTCCGCTCGCCGACTCGGCCGACGCCCGGGACGACGGTGGCGGCCATGGCCAGATGTTCGGCGTCGAACTCCAGGGCGATCGTGAACGGCCCGCCGGCGACCGGCTCGTGACGCACCGCCAGGGCGGCCGCCTCCTTGGCCGCGGCCCGGATGTCCGCGGAGGTCCTGGCCGGTGTGCGGCACACCGCCGCGTACCGCGAGACATGGTCCTTCACGGCGACCTTCAGCGCCTCGGGCGCATACCCCAGGGCGTCCTCGCAGGCCACGTCGTCGCCGGTGACCAGAACGACCGGCACGCCGTACTCGGCGACGACGCGCGCGTTCAGCAGCCCCTCGCTGGCCCGCACGTCGTCGACCCACACGCCCGTGATGGAGTTCGCCAGATAGGTGTGGGCGAGGACGCCCTCCATGCCCGCGCCCGCGTGGTAGCCGACGAAGGCGATGCCGTCCACGTCCCCTTGCTGCACGCCCTCGACCATGGACAGTGACTTGTGCCGCCCGGTGAGCATCTCCGCTCTCTCGTCGAGCCGCTCCAGCAGCAGGTTCCGCATGGTCCAGTGGGCTTCGTTGATCAGCACCTCGTCGGCGCCGCTGTCGAGGAAGCCGAGCACCGCGGCGTTCACGTCCGAGGTGAACAGCCCGCGGCACCGCTCCCACTGCGGAGTCCCCGGCAACACGTCGGCCGGCCAGGTCACACCTGTGGCGCCTTCCATGTCGGCGCTGATGAGGATCTTCATGCCGAAACCGTACGCGCTTCGGCCCGGACCCGGCAGAGCCTGTGGACAACTCTCGCCGGTCAAGGCCGCTCATGTCACCCGGCGCGTCCGGCCACCAGCCACCGCGACGGAAGTTCGATGAGGGTGCCGTCGGGCGTGTGCTCGGTCGTGAAGAGCGGGAGCTCACCGCTCGCGAGGACGGTGAGGCCGGCCTGGCGCAGATGCTCGGGAACCGCCGCGTCCTCGACCTCGCCCGGCGCGATGCCGTGCCGGAACACCGGGGCCAGCTTGGCCGGAGGGCCGTCCGGGCCCTGCGCGAGGGCGCGCAGGATCGGACCGGCGGCCTCGGCGAGCTCGACCAGGAAGACCCGGCCCCGGTCGCCCGCGAGGGTGGCCAGGCCGTCCGCCAGCGGCTGCCGGTCATCGGGCTCCGACTGGTGGAGCACGCCCCGCATGTAGACGTTGGCGTCACCGAGCTCGGCGTGCAGCGCCTCGGTCTCGGTCTTGTCCGCCGCGTCGAGCAGGCGGTACCGGGCCCGGCCCGCCGGATCCGCGCCGCGGGCGTGATCGAGCGCCGCGGACACGAGGTCGGTGCCGACGACCTGCGGGAACCGGTCGGACAGGAAGCGGGTCTGGGTGCCGTTGCCGCAGCCGAGGTCCACCAGGGGCAGGTCCGGCGCCGTCAGGTGCGGCTCGAAGTGGGCGAGGTGGACCGCGGCCGTGAGCGCCGGCTCGGCGTCCCAGAGGACCCCGCCCTGTCCGCCGGGGGCCTCGCGCCAGAAGCCCTCCCAGGCTCCCCTGTACCGACTGCTCACGCTCATGCCCGCTCCCGGGGTCGCGACCGCGCCCGCCGGGACCCGGCGGGCCTGATCGGTCTACCGCGCCGGGCGTACGCCGACAAGCCGCCGGCGCATTCCTTCACCGCTCATTCGAACCCCGTCCCCCTTCACCCACCGGAGCCGCGCCGGTGTGCGGGACGCACCGCGAACGGATCAGCCGCGCGGGAGTGTCAGTTCGAACCACACGGTCTTGCCCGCGCCGGTGCGGCTGGCGCCCCATTCGCGGGACAGCGCGCTGACGAGCCGCAGTCCGCGTCCGAACTCGTCGCCCGGACCCGCGCTGAGCAGGATCGGGAGCGTGTGGTCGTCGTCTCCCACCTCGCACAGCAGGGTGTCGCCGCGAACGAGCCGCAGCTCGATCCTGCGGCTGTGCGCGTGGCGTACGGCGTTGGTGACGAGCTCGCCGACCATCAGCTCGGCGTTGTCGGCGAGACCCGTCAGGCCCCACGTGTGAAGCTGTTCGCGGACGACGGCGCGCGCTCTGCCGGCCTCCGCCGGGTCGAGCGCCAGGCGCCATTCGGCGACGGCCTCGGGCCCGATGCCGTTGAGCCGGGCCATCAGCAGGGCGACGTCGTCCTTGCGCCCGCCCCGTGTGTTGAGGGCACGGATGATGGTGTCGCAGGCCTGGTCCATGGAGGCGGCCGGGTGGGCGGCGGATTCGCACAGGGTGGCCAGGCCGACACCGATGTCCTCGCCGCGCACCTCGACCAGGCCGTCGGTGCACATCACGAGCCGGTCCCCGGGCTCCACCCGTACACGGACCGCTTCGAAGGGCACTCCGCCGACGCCGATGGGCGCTCCGGTCGGCAGGTCGAGCAGTTCGCTGCGACCGTCCGCGGCGCGGACCAGGACCGGCGGGATGTGGCCCGCGTTGGCGAGGTGCAGCATTCCGGCGATCGGGTCGTAGACGGCGTACAGGCAGGTCGCGAGGTAGGTGTCGCCGAGGCGCTGGGCGAGGTCGTCGAGGTTGCGCAGGAGCTGGGCGGGCGGCAGGTCGAGCGCGGCCATGGTCTGTACGGCGGTGCGCAACTGGCCCATCATCGCGGCGGAGTTGAGGCCGTGGCCCATGACGTCCCCGACGACCAGGGCGGTGCGCGAGCCGGGCAGCTTCACCGAGTCGAACCAGTCGCCGCCGACGCGCCCGAGGAGTGTTCCCGGCAGATAGCGGGTGGCGATGTCGCAGCCGGCCATGCGGGGTTCGATGGTCGGCAGCATGCTGTCCTGGAGGGTCTCGGCGACGCTCTCCTGATAGGTGTACATGCGCGCGTTGTCGAGCACCAGGCCCGCGCGGGCGGCCAGTTCGGCGCCGGTGACCCGGTCCATGTCGTTGAACTCGACACGCTCGGGATGCCGCAGCAGGATCATGAACCCGAGCACCACCTGACGGGCCTTGAGGGGCACGACCAGCATGGAGCGGTTGGTGATGAGCGGCCTGATGTCGCGCTTCTCGAACTGCGCGGCGATCATGTGCCCCATCCGCTCGCTGATGCGCGGCACGAGGACGGGCTCGCCGGTGGTCATGCACTGGAAGAAGGGTGTGTGCGCCGGGAAGGGCATGGCCTCGCCGACCGGCACGACGTCGTCCCAGCGGCCCGGCTCGTCCGTGTGCTCCAGGGCGACCCGGTGCCACAGGGTGGTCGTGTCGGGGACGCCTTCGGGGAAGCCCTCACCGGCTACGACCTGCTCGCGCAGATAGGTGCCCGCCACGTCCGTGAAGCGCGGCACGACGGCCCGGCTGACCTCCACGATGGTCCGCGACAGGTCGAGGGAGGTACCGATGCGCCCGCTGACCTCGTTCAGGAACTCCAGGCGCTCCCGCACCGCCACGTACTCGAGGTCCTCGCCCTCGTCGTCCGGGAGGTCCCGCGGCAGGGGCGCTCCGGAGGCGGCGGCCCGGACGGCCCGCTCGCGGCGCGCCCTGCGTTCCGCGCGCCGGGGCACACCCCAGTCGGGGGTGACGGGCACCCGGTCGTTCTGGCTGAACTCCAGCACTGGATAGCCCAGTTCCAGCACCTGCGAGACGATGCGGGCGCTTTCGCCGACGCTCATGCTGGGCAGGATGTCGGGGAGCCGACGGGCCAGTTCCTCGGCGCCGGGGAAGTCGGTGTGCAGCGCGAAGCCGGGTGCGATGCGCTCGAAGGAGACGTCGTCGTCCTCGTGCCGCATCGCGGCCGCGTCGGCGGCGAGCACGAGCAGCCGCTCCGGGCCGGGACCCACCAGCGGGTAGGCCCACCACAGGACGTCGATCCGCTCGGGACCGGCCGCGGTGAGCCGGGCGCGTCCGGCGGCGGGGTAGGAGAGATGTCCGTCCAGGGAGGACTCCAGGCCGGGCCCGAGTCCGTCGTACGTGGCACGGCTTCCGAAGGGAGTCGCGCCCGAGTCCTCGGGGAGCGCCCCGGAGACCGGGAGCAGGTCCACCGCGTGGCGGCCCAGCGCTTCTTCCTTGGGGGCGCCGAAGAGACGCCGTGCGCCGCTGCTCCAGTGCGAGACGAGTCCGTCGCGGTCGACGACCACCACGGCCAGCGGGATGCGGCCGGCGTGCTCCGGCGCGCCGTTCCCAGCTCCGGGGCTGGGAGCCGCGCCCGCTTCGGTGCCACGGTCCATGGCCCAGGCCTCTCTCCCCACGGCTCCGCAAGATCTGTGCCGCCTCGACCACCGTACGGCGACGGCCCGTCGCGATGTGCGGCAACGCGGGAATTGGCGCCGACAGGGGCGGCTCCGGCGCGCGGTGCGCCCGCCCGGGCGTCCGTCTGGCCGGGCCGGCATGTGGGTGAGCGCGCGTCAGTCCTCGTGTCCCACCTGCAGGTCGTGCTCGGTGCGGCCGCCTCCGGCGACCTGGAGCACGGTGGCCACGGGCGGGTAGCCGGCGGCGATGACGGTGTACTCGCCGGACGACAGGTCGATGAACCGGAACGTCCCGTCCGGGCCGGTGGTGAGGGTGTCGACCACGTTGCCCGCGGCGTCCAGCAGGGTCACGCGCGCGTCCTCCACGGGCCGTCCGCCGCCCGCCCGGGTGCGAGGGCCGGTTCGTCCCGCACCGAAGTGATCCCGCCCACGTGTCCGCTCCCCTCGTCGCGCCCGCCGCACAATTGCCGCCAATCGCGACAACTTCCGGCAAGCGTGACGAGTTACGGCACAGTGTCGTGCGGGAGGGAGATCCACCCGAAACGGTGAGGACACAACACGCTGTCGGGAACGGCCTCTTGGCGGCCGCGACCGTCAAGTCGCCGCCCGGAGGCCGCACCTGAGCCTCCGGGAACCGCCGGCTCCCGGAGGACGGGGCTCACTTCTCGGCGTGCGCCGCGAGGTTGGCGAGCAGGGTGTCGTAGATGCGGCCGAGGCCCTTGGGCGCGAAGGTCCGCTCGAAGAAGCCGCCGATGCCGCCCGCGCCGTTCCAGACGCTGGTGACCACGACGCGCGACTTCCCCTCGCCAGCCGGGGTGACACGCCAGGTGGTGACCATGGAGGAGTTGCGGTCCTTCTCGACGAGTTCGCCGTCGGTGGGCTCGCTCACCTCCAGCAGGCAGTCACGGACACGCTTGCTCGTGGCCTGGAGCTTCCAGTGCACGAGGGTGCCCGCGCCGTCGCCGCCCTCGCGCACCTCGTACTCGCTGAAGTGCTCGGGCAGCAGCTTCGGCCGCGCGCCGCTGTAGTCGGCCAGGGCGTCGAACACCGCCTCCGCGTCCGCCGCGATGACCCGCTCCGTCGTGGCCTCGACCTGCGCCATGGCACTTCCTCCAGCACTTGGTTCCCGGGATGTACGGCCAGCCAACCACCCGGCGCCCCGGCCGCCCAAATCGGGGTGCCCGTGATCGCGCACGGGGCGGCCCGGGAATCGCGCGGAGCGACTCGGGAATCAGGTCGCACGATCAAGGGAACATGTGTTCTATTCTCTGTCCAGTACTACCTAGGAGGCGCCATGCGCTGGGAGAACCTGACAGCGGACCCCGCCGGGGGCCCCGCCCGGGACGCCGCCCTGTTCGGCGCGGACGCGGTCACGACGAGGACCTTCGACACACCGGAGTTCCGGGGGATCACGTTCCACGAGATCCGGGCGCGGTCGATCGTGAACCGGGTGCCCGGGGCCTCCCGGATGCCGTTCGAGTGGACGGTCAACCCCTATCGAGGCTGCTCACACGCCTGCGTCTACTGTTTCGCCCGCAAGACGCACAGCTATCTGGACCTCGACACCGGCCTCGGCTTCGACTCGCAGATCGTGGTCAAGGTCAACGCTCCGGAACTGCTGCGCCGCCAGCTCGCCTCGCGCCGCTGGCTCGGCGAGCACATCGCCATGGGCACCAACGTCGACTGCTACCAGCGCGCCGAGGGCCGCTACCGGCTCATGCCGGGCATCATCGCGGCCCTGCGCGACCACGCGAACCCCTTCTCGATCCTGACCAAGGGCACGCTCATCCTGCGCGACCTCGATCTGCTGAAGCAGGCCTCCGAGGTCACCGACGTCGGGATCTCGGTCTCCGTGGGCTTCACCGACGGCGAGCTGTGGCGCACCGTGGAGCCGGGCACCCCGGCCCCCGAGCGCCGCCTGGACGTCGTCCGGACCCTGACGGACCACGGCATCGGCTGCGGTGTCCTGATGGCCCCCGTGATCCCCTTCCTGGGTGACCACCCCGCCCAGCTTCGCGCCACCGTACGGGCCGTCGCCGCTTCGGGAGCCACCTCGGTGACCCCTCTGGTGCTGCATCTGCGGCCCGGCGCACGCGAGTGGTTCATGGCCTGGCTGGAGCACCACCACCCCCACCTCGTACGACGCTACGAGCGGCTGTACGCGGAGGGCGCTTACGCTCCGAAGTGGTATCAGCGCCGGATCACCCGTCAGGTCCACGAGCTGGCACAGGAGTACGGCATCGGCCCCGCGCGCGCGGGAATGCCGCGCCGGATCACTCCACCCGAGCCCGTTGACGCACCGGCTCCCGTCGCCCCGGAACCTACGCAGTTGACGCTGCTCTGAAGGCCGATGACGATCCGTCACGGCGGCCTGCCGCGCGCCCCCGCGCGACCTTTTCCCCGAAGGCCGCGGGTACGGCTCGTGACGGCATCCGAGCGCATCGGGCGACCCAATCGGGTCGAGTCTCGCCGTAACACGTTCCTCCAGGACCACCGCCCGGCACGATACGGCGAAGGCCGTGGCGTGCACGGCTCAGATTCCTCCGTCCTGGGAGGCCTTGTGAAGAAACACGCAGCCGCGCTGTGCGGGGCGGCCGTCGTGCTGGCCGGGATGATCACGTCGATCCCCGCCGACGCGAGCACCGGCCCCGCCGCCGCACCGCCCACCACCCGGACCGCCGGACCCGTCTGGAAGAAGTGCGGCACCACCGCCTATCCGACGCTCCAGTGCGCGTCCGTGAAGGTGCCGCTGGACCACACGAACCCCTACAGCGAGCGGATCACCCTCGCCCTGTCCCGCGTCCCGCACACCGCCAAGACGTACCAGGGACCGCTGCTGGTGAACCCGGGCGGTCCCGGCGGCAGCGGACTGACCCTGGCCGGTTTCGTCGCCTCCGCGCTGCCCGAGGCCGTGGCGGCGCAGTACGACGTCATCGGCTTCGACCCGCGCGGTGTCGGCAAGAGCAAACCGGCCCTGGACTGCGAGCCGGGGCACTTCAAGCCCGTCCGCCCCGACACCGTTCCGGGCACCAGGGCCATCGAGAAGGCCAACCTCGCCCGCGCGAGGAACTTCGCCGTGGCGTGCGCCAAGAAGTACGAGAACCTGCTGCCGTACCTCGACACGGTGAACGCGGTCCGCGACATGGACGCGATCCGGGCCGCCCTCGGCGCCAAGAAGATCAACTACTTCGGCTACTCGTACGGCACCTATCTGGGAGCCGTGTACGCCAAGCTCTACCCCCAGCGGGTGCGCCGGCTGGTCCTCGACTCCATCGTCGACCCCACCGGGGTCTGGTACGACGACAACATCGGCCAGGACTACGCCTTCAACGACCGGCACCTCGCGTTCCTGGCGTGGGTCGCCAAGAACAACGCGGCCTACAAGCTCGGCACCGACCCGGCCGCCGTCGAGGCCAAGTGGTACGCGATGCGCGCGGCGCTCGCCAAGGACCCCGCCCAGAACAAGGTGGGCGCCTCCGAGCTGGAGGACACCTTCATCCCGGGCGGCTACTACAACGGCTACTGGCCCTATCTCGCCGAAGCGTTCGCGTCCTACGTGAACGAGAAGAAATCCGACGCGCTCGTCGAGGCGTACGAGAACTTCGGCGCCGTCGACGCCTCGGGCGACAACGGATACAGCGTCTACACGGCGGTCCAGTGCCGTGACGCGTCCTGGCCGCGCGACTGGAGCCAGTGGCGCGAGGACAACTGGGCGGTGTACGACAAGGCGCCGTTCATGGCCTGGAACAACGCCTGGTACAACGCGCCGTGCGCGTTCTGGTCCACGGACTCGCTCCGGCCGGTGGACGTCTCCAACCGCAAGCTGCCTCCGACGCTGCTGTTCCAGGCGACCGACGACGCGGCCACTCCCTACGAGGGAGGGGTGACCGTCCATCACCAGTTGCGCGGCTCCAGCCTGGTGGTCGAGCAGGGCGGCGGCAACCACGGCATCACACTGAGCGGCAACGCCTGCCTCGACAAGTACCTCGCCGCCTATCTGACCGACGGCAAGGTGCCGCACGGCGGCGGCGAGGCCGACGCGGTGTGCAAGGCACTGCCCGACCCGAAGCCGCTGTCCGAGAAGGCCCTGTCCTCCTCGTCACAGGGCTCGACCCTGCACGGACTGCTCGGCTACCGGGGCTGAACCTCCCCCGCCCGCAAGCCCGTCGGGGGCACTGTCGGACCCATGGTCCACGATGGACCCATGAACGATCCGACGACCGCCTCCGCCCCCGACGGCCTGCGGGTCCGTGAGATGACCCTCGCCGACTGTGCGCGCGTGGCCGAGATCCGGGTGCGCGGCTGGCAGAACGCGTACGAGGGCCTGATGCCGCGGTCGTACCTGGACGGACTCAGCGTGGCAGAGGACGCGGCGCGCCGGCGCGACCGCCTCGAACAGGGCGACGGGTCCGTCGTGAACCTGGTCGCGGAGCGCGCCGGATCCGTGGTCGGCTGGGCCTGCCACGGCCCGCACCGGGACGACGAAGTCCGTTCCAGGGACGTCGAGTTGTACGCCATCTATGTACACCCGGACGTGCTGGGTCAGGGGATCGGGCAGGCCCTGCTGCGGGAGTCGGTGGACCGCTGCGCGGCGGCCGGACACGAGCGCATGCTGCTGTGGGTCCTCAAGGAGAACACCCCGGCCCGCCGTTTCTACGAGAGAGCCGGCTTCGGCCCCGACGGCGCCGAGGAGCCCTTCGAGGCGGCCGGGGTCGCGGTGCCCGAGGTGCGCTACGCCCGCGTGCTGACCGGCGCCGGCCCTGCCCGGGCCCGGACACACGCACCGGCGGAGCCGGCCCCGGAACCGACCTAGGGCCGGCTGGACGGGAACCACCGGACGGGAATCACCGGACGGGAACCGTCGGACAGGCCCTAGATCCGGCCCTCCGGCAGCCGGGCCAGCGCGCGCACGGCCGTCTCCGCGAGCGCCGGGTGGGCCAGCGCCTCGTTCAGGACCCGTCTGGCGCTCGCGTCACCCAGGACGCCGAGCCCCTCCGCACACGCGAGGGCGACCTTGCGGTAGGGGTCGTGCGGGCGCAGCCTGCGCTCCAGGGTGGTGATCAGCGCGGGTACGGCCTCGGGAGCGCGCAGTTCGACCAGGAGCCGCACCGGCTGGAGCGCGTACGCGACCCGCAGCTCGTTGGTGGCGAGCGCCGCGGCGGCGCGGGCGGTGCGCGGGTCACCGAGCCGGGCCAGAGCGCGGGCGGCGGACGCGCAGCGGTGCGGATCGCGGTGGTTGAGCAGCAGGACGAGTGCCTCGAAGGCCCGCCGGTCCCCTGCCGTGCCGAGCCGGAAGGCGACCAACTCCCGCGCCCAGAGCGGCTGTCCCGGCTCGGTCAGCGCCGCGGCGAGCACCTCGGGGTCCGCCGTCCCCACCAGACGTTCGTATGCCGCCGAGGCGCCGGACCCGGCCTCGGCCCGCAGACGCTCCGTGAGCGATCGCAACGCTTCGTCCATGGCTCGAGCTTAGGCAAGCCCGCTAGGCCCTGTCGTCAAATTCCCGTCTGCCCCGCGACGCCATGCACGCACTCTCGACGCACCGGGCACAGACCCAAGTACATCCAGTACGAGGGTCTGAGCCCGGCACGCCGAGAGCACGCACCTGACGCCGCAGGGCCCGCCCTCCGGGCGGACGACGGGAATTTGACGACAGGGCCTAGGTGCGGGGACGTACATCACAAAGTCGGGGGCTGGCGCGCTCGTTACCGGCGGGTTAAGCTCAGACGAGCGAGTTACCCACTCGTGTCTCACCTCTCGGTGGCCTGGTGACGCAGCCACCGTGAGCGCAGTCGGTTCGGTACTTCAGGTACCTCTCAGTACGACATGGCTCCGGGACAGGGCCGGTCGGCTTTCACCGCCCATGGGCGCCCGTTCGACGGCGCCTCGGGACGGCACCGGGCGTGTGCGCTCGTCAGCCCGGAAACACCCGCAACCTCCGCACGGTGTGCGCCTGTCGGCGTACCCGCGTGCGCTCCTCAGTCGTCACCAATTTCTGGAGTCCCGCGATGGCCACTCCCCTGTCCGACACCCCTCTGTCCCCGCTGAAGACCGTCGCCGTCATCGGCCTCGGCACCATGGGCACCGGCATCGCCGAGGTCCTCGTCCGGGCCGGCCGTGACGTGATCGGCATCGACATCAGCGAAGCCGCGGCCTCCCAGGCCGTGGCCACCCTCGAAGCCTCCACCGCCCGCGCCGTGCGCCGCGAGCACCTGAGCGACGCGGAGCGCACCGACGCCCTCGCCCGCTTCCGCACCTTCACCGACCTCGCGGCCGCCGCCGACGCCGACCTCGTCATCGAGGTGACCCCGGAGTCGTACGACATCAAGCAGCAGGTCTTCCGGGCGCTCGACGGCATCGTGCGCCGTGAGGCGATCCTCGCGACGGGCACCAACGCCCTGTCCGTGACGCGTCTGGCCGCCGACTCGGCCCACCCCGAGCGCGTGCTCGGTCTGCACTTCTTCAACCCGGCGCCCGCGATGAAGCTCGTCGAGGTCGTCTCCTCGGTGCTCACCGCGCCGACGGCCGTCGCGGCGGTGACCGACCTGGCCCTGGAACTCGGCAAGGAGCCCGTCGCGGTGGGCGACCGCCCCGGTTTCGTCGCCGACGGACTGCTCTTCGGCTACCTCAACCAGGCCGCCGCGATGTACGAGGCGAAGTACGCCTCCCGCGAGGACATCGACGCGGCGATGAAGCTCGGCTGCGGACTGCCCATGGGCCCGCTCGCGCTGCTCGACCTGATCGGCGTGGACACCGCACGGACCGTCCTGGAGGCGATGTACTCCGAGTCGCACGACCGGCTGCACGCCCCCGCGCCCATCCTCAAGCAGCTCAGCGAGGCGGGCCTGACCGGGCGCAAGTCCGGCCGCGGCTTCTACTCGTACGAGGCCCCGGGCAGCGACGCCGTCGTGCGGGACGCGCTGACGCCGCTGGAGGGCGCCGTCCTGGCGGAGGGCCGCACGGTCCGCTCGGTGGGTGTCGCCGGCTCCGGCACGATGGCCTCCGGGATCGCCGAGGTCTTCGCCAAGGCCGGGTACGAGGTCGTCCTCGCCGCCCGTACCGAGGAGAAGGCGCAGACCGCGAAGGCCCGCATCGGCAAGTCGCTCTCCCGTTCCGTCGACAAGGGCCGCATGACGGCCGAGGCGGCGGCGCGGACCCTGGAGCTGATCACACCGACCGGCAGCTACGACGACTTCGCCGACGTGGACCTGGCCCTGGAGGCGGTCGCCGAGGACCTGGAGATCAAGCAGCAGCTCTTCGGCACGTTCGACAAGGTCTGCAAGCCCGGCGCGATCCTCGCCACCACCACCTCCTCGCTGCCCGTCGTCGCCTGCGCCCGTGCCACCTCGCGCCCGCAGGACGTCATCGGCATGCACTTCTTCAACCCGGCCCCGGCGATGAAGCTCGTCGAGGTCGTGCGGACCGTGCTGACCGCGGACGACGTGCACGCCACCGTGCGCGAGGTCTGCGCGAAGATCCGCAAGCACCCGGTGGACTGCGGTGACCGGGCCGGCTTCATCGTGAACGCGCTGCTGTTCCCGTACCTGAACAACGCGATCAAGATGGTGCAGGAGCACTACGCCTCGCTGGACGACATCGACGCGGCGATGAAGCTGGGCGGCGGCTACCCGATGGGGCCCTTCGAGCTCCTCGACGTGGTCGGACTCGATGTCTCGCTGGCCATCGAGAAGGTCCTGCACCGCGAGTTCCGGGACCCGGGACTGGCCCCCGCCCCGCTCCTGGAGCACCTGGTGGCCGCGGGCTGCCTCGGCCGCAAGACGGGCCGCGGCTTCCGCGAATATGCCCGCCGCTGAGGGTCCGGGCGACTGGTTCGCCGAAGACGGCGACTGGGGCGGACTGCTGGGCCCCGCCGGACACCCCCCGCCCTTCCAGGGCGGGGGGATCCCCGGACATGCGCGCACCCCTGCGCACATGCAGTACGTTCGGGGCATGCCCCAGCCCGCCAGGTCCTCACGTACACCAGCCACGCCCGACGCGCCGGAGAGCGCCGCGGGCAGTCGCGCGGCGGCCCAACGCCTCAAGATGCGCCGGGAACTGGCGGCCGCGGCCATGGAGCTGTTCGCCGCCAAGGGGTACGAGGCGACCACCGTCGACGAGATCGCGGCCCGGGCCGGAGTGGCCCGCCGGACGTTCTTCCGCCACTTCCGCTCCAAGGAAGAGGCGATCTTCCCCGATCACGACGACACCCTGATCCGGGCCGAGGCGGTGCTCAACGCGGCACCCCCGCACGAGCATCCGCTCGACACCGTGTGCCGCGGCATCAAGGAAGTCATGAAGATGTACGCGGCCCAGCCGGAGATCTCCGTCTCCCGCTACAAGCTGACGCGCGAGGTGCCGACGCTGCGCGAGGCCGAGATCGCCTCGGTGGCCCGCTACGAGCGGCTCTTCACCCGCTATCTCCTCGGCCACTTCGACGAGCACGCGCACGACGACGACGCCAACGACGATCCGCTGCTCGCCGAGGTCGCCGCGTCGGCCGTGGTCACGGCCCACAACCACGTCCTGCGGCGGTGGCTGCGGGCCGGCGGCCAGGGCGACGTGGAGTCCCAGCTCGACCACGCCTTCGCGATCGTCCGCAAGACGTTCGGCACCGGGATCGGCGCGGGACGGGAGACCGCGCCGCGACCGGCTCCGGCCTCGTCCTTCACCGAGGGGGACGTCCTGGTGACCGTCGCCCGTGTCGACGCCCCGCTGGACCAGGTGATGCGCACCATCGAGCAGGCCCTCAAGGAACGGTCGTAGCGGCCCGCCGTCCAAGGACGGCCCACTTCTCCGACCACGCGCCGGACACGCTCACTTCGAGCGCGTCCGGCGTTTTTTGTGCCCTGGTTTGAGTGTTTTGCGGCCCGATCTGATCGATCATCGCTCACGTGTTACGTAAAGATTTCACCTGAGCGCAACTTCTGGCACTCCGTGCCTTGTCAGGTGACACGGCGTGCCATACGTTGAAGGAGTCCGGGCGGCCGGCGTGCAGAGACCATACGTACGCCGGCTGTCCCCGCAAGCCCCATGGCCTGCGCGCCCGGACGCCTGCGTCACAGGCAACCTCCTGCGCCAACCACAGCGCTGCCACAGCACCACCTCCGCCGGACCGACGGCACATCCCTCAGCAGCAGCACCGACGTACCCCTCAGCGTTCTCCCTCGGAACGCGCATCGCCGGAGGCAACACCGTGAAGGAAATCCTGGACGCGATTCAGTCGCAGACGGCCACGTCCGCCGACTTCGCCGCTCTTCCGCTCCCCGACTCCTACCGCGCGATCACCGTGCACAAGGACGAGACGGAGATGTTCGCCGGGCTCAGCAGCCGCGACAAGGACCCCCGCAAGTCGATTCACCTGGACGACGTGCCGGTGCCGGAACTCGGCCCGGGCGAGGCCCTGGTCGCGGTGATGGCGTCCTCCGTGAACTACAACTCGGTCTGGACGTCGATCTTCGAGCCGGTGTCGACCTTCAACTTCCTGGAGCGCTACGGGCGGCTCAGCGATCTCAGCAAGCGCCACGACCTGCCGTACCACATCATCGGTTCGGACCTCGCGGGCGTCGTCCTGCGCACCGGCCCGGGAGTCAACTCCTGGAAGCCCGGTGACGAGGTCGTCGCGCACTGTCTGTCCGTCGAGCTGGAGTCCTCCGACGGCCACAACGACACGATGCTCGACCCCGAGCAGCGCATCTGGGGCTTCGAGACCAACTTCGGCGGCCTCGCCGAGATCGCGCTCGTCAAGTCCAACCAGCTCATGCCGAAGCCGGACCACCTGAGCTGGGAGGAGGCCGCGGCCCCCGGGCTGGTGAACTCCACCGCCTACCGGCAGCTGGTCTCCCGCAACGGCGCCGGCATGAAGCAGGGCGACAACGTGCTCATCTGGGGCGCGAGCGGTGGACTCGGCTCGTACGCCACGCAGTTCGCGCTCGCCGGCGGCGCCAACCCGATCTGCGTCGTCTCCAGCGAGCAGAAGGCGGACATCTGCCGCTCGATGGGCGCCGAGGCGATCATCGACCGCAACGCCGAGGGCTACAAGTTCTGGAAGGACGAGCACACCCAGGACCCGAAGGAGTGGAAGCGCTTCGGCAAGCGCATCCGCGAGTTCACCGGCGGCGAGGACATCGACATCGTCTTCGAGCACCCCGGCCGCGAGACCTTCGGCGCCTCGGTCTACGTCACCCGCAAGGGCGGCACCATCACCACCTGCGCCTCGACCTCGGGCTACATGCACGAGTACGACAACCGCTACCTGTGGATGTCACTGAAGCGGATCATCGGCTCGCACTTCGCGAACTACCGCGAGGCCTGGGAGGCCAACCGGCTCGTCGCCAAGGGCAAGATCCACCCGACGCTCTCCAAGGTCTACTCCCTGGAGGACACCGGGCAGGCCGCCTACGACGTGCACCGCAACCTCCACCAGGGCAAGGTCGGCGTCCTCGCGCTGGCGCCCGAGGAGGGCCTGGGGGTCCGCGACCACGAGAAGCGCGCCCAGCACGTCGACGCCATCAACCGCTTCCGGAACGTCTGAGGTCCACCATGACAGAGCGTCAGACAGCCGACGGGCAGAGGGTGTCCGAGCAGGCGCAAAGAGTGAAGGACCGGCCGTGGCTCATGCGCACGTACGCCGGCCACTCCACGGCCGAGGCGTCCAACGAGTTGTACCGGCGTAACCTCGCCAAGGGGCAGACAGGGCTCTCCGTGGCCTTCGACCTGCCGACGCAGACCGGCTACGACCCCGACCACATCCTCGCCCGCGGCGAGGTCGGCCGGGTCGGTGTCCCCGTCTCGCACCTCGGTGACATGCGCCGGCTGTTCCAGGACATCCCCCTGGATCAGATGAACACCTCGATGACCATCAACGCCACCGCCATGTGGCTGCTGGCGCTCTATCAGGTCGTCGCCGAGGAGCAGGGTGCGGACATCACCCAGCTCCAGGGCACGACCCAGAACGACATCGTGAAGGAGTACCTCTCGCGGGGGACGCACGTCTTCCCGCCGGTGCCCTCCCTCCGTCTCACGACGGACATGATCACGTACACGGTCAACCACATCCCCAAGTGGAACCCGATCAACATCTGCAGCTACCACCTGCAGGAGGCGGGCGCCACGCCGGTCCAGGAGATCGCGTACGCGATGTCCACCGCGATCGCCGTCCTGGACGCGGTGTTCGCGTCCGGGCAGATCGCCGAGGACCGCAAGGGCGATGTCGTGGCCCGTATCTCCTTCTTCGTGAACGCGGGTGTCCGCTTCATCGAGGAGATGTGCAAGATGCGGGCGTTCGGGCGGATCTGGGACAAGATCACCCGCGAGCGGTACGGCATCGAGAACCCCAAGCAGCGGCGGTTCCGGTACGGCGTCCAGGTCAACTCCCTCGGTCTGACCGAGGCGCAGCCGGAGAACAACGTCCAGCGGATCGTCCTGGAGATGCTGGCCGTCACCCTGTCCAAGGACGCCCGCGCGCGTGCGGTCCAACTGCCCGCCTGGAACGAGGCGCTGGGCCTGCCCCGCCCGTGGGACCAGCAGTGGTCGCTGCGCATCCAGCAGGTGCTGGCGCACGAGAGCGACCTGCTGGAGTACGAGGACATCTTCGAGGGCTCGCACGTCATCGAGGCCAAGGTGACCGAACTCGTCGAGGAGTCGCTGGCCGAGATCGACCGGATCGAGGCGATGGGCGGCGCGATGGCCGCCGTCGAGTCCGGCTACCTCAAGTCGCAGCTCGTCTCCTCGCACGCCGAGCGCCGGGGCCGTATCGAGGGCGGCACCGACAAGATCGTCGGCGTCAACGTCTTCCAGTCGACCGAGCCGAACCCGCTCACGGCCGACCTGGACGCGGCGATCATGACGGTCGACCCCGCGGTCGAGGCCCGGGTGATCTCCGCGCTGGGGACCTGGCGCGACACGCGCTACCAGCCGCCCTTCAACCACCCGCGCCCGTGCAAGGCGCTGGAGCGGCTGAAGGAGGCCGCGAAGGGCACCGCCAACCTCATGGAGGCCACCCTGGAGTGCGCCCGCGCCGGTGTCACCACCGGCGAGTGGGCCGGGGCCCTGCGTGAGGTGTTCGGCGAGTTCCGCGCCCCGACCGGTGTCTCGTCGGCGCCCGTCGCGGTGACCGCGGAGGAGGGCACCGCGATGGCGCTGGTGCGCCGCAAGGTGGAGCTGACCGCCAAGGACCTCGGCGCCGGCAATCTCCGCTTCCTGGTGGGCAAGCCGGGCCTGGACGGACACTCCAACGGCGCCGAGCAGATCGCCGTGCGGGCGCGTGACGCCGGCTTCGAGGTGGTCTACCAGGGCATCCGGCTGACTCCCGAGCAGATCGTGGACGCGGCCGTGGCCGAGGACGTGCACGCCGTGGGCCTGTCGATCCTGTCCGGCTCGCACGCCCAGCTCGTGCCGGACGTCCTGGAGAAGCTGCGCGCGGCCGGTGCGGCCGACATTCCGGTGATCGCGGGCGGGATCATCCCGAACGCCGACGCCGAACTGCTCAGGGCCGCGGGAGTGGCCGCGGTCTTCACACCGAAGGACTTCGACATCACCGGAATCATCGGCCGTATCGTCGACGAGATCCGGAAAGCGAACAAGCTCGACCCCCTGGAGGTCCCCGCATGACCACGCCCGTCAACCGTCTGCGTCCGCGACGCTCCTGTCTCGCGGTGCCCGGAAGCAACCCCCGCTTCCTGGAGAAGGCGCAGGGTCTCCCCGCGGACCAGGTCTTCCTGGACCTGGAGGACGCGTGCGCGCCGCTGGCCAAGCCCGACGCCCGGCACACCATCGTCAAGTTCCTCAACGAAGGTGACTGGACCGGCAAGACGCGGGTCGTGCGCGTCAACGACTGGACGACCGAGTGGACGTACCGCGACGTCGTCACGGTCGTCGAGGGCGCGGGGCAGAACCTCGACTGCATCATGCTGCCGAAGGTCCAGACGGCCCAGCAGGTCGTGGCGCTCGACCTCCTGCTGACGCAGATCGAGAAGACGATGGGCTTCGAGGTCGGCAAGATCGGCATCGAGGCGCAGATCGAGAACGCCCAGGGCCTGAACAACGTCAACGAGATCGCCACCGCCTCGCAGCGCGTGGAGACCATCATCTTCGGCCCGGCCGACTTCATGGCGTCGATCAACATGAAGTCGCTCGTCGTGGGTGAGCAGCCGCCCGGCTACCCGGCGGACGCCTACCACTACATCCTGATGAAGATCCTGATGGCCGCGCGCGCCAACAACCTCCAGGCGATCGACGGTCCCTACCTCCAGATCCGCAACATCGACGGCTACCGCGCGGTCGCCCAGCGCGCCGCCGCGCTCGGCTTCGACGGCAAGTGGGTGCTGCACCCGGGTCAGGTGGAGGCCTCGAACGAGATCTTCTCCCCCTCGCAGGAGGACTTCGACCACGCCGAGCTGATCCTGGACGCGTACGACTACTACACGTCCGAGGCGGGCGGCAAGAAGGGCTCCGCGATGCTCGGCGACGAGATGATCGACGAGGCCAGCCGCAAGATGGCGCTCGTCATCTCGGGCAAGGGCCGGGCCGCCGGCATGCAGCGCACCACGTCGTTCGAAGCCCCGGAGGCCTGAGCACCATGCAGTTCGGACGCACCTACGAAGAGTTCGAGGTCGGGGCGGTCTACAAGCACTGGCCCGGAAAGACGGTCACGGAGTACGACGACCACCTCTTCTGTCTGCTGACCATGAACCACCACCCGCTCCACATGGACAGCAACTACGCGGAGAAGACGACCGATTTCGGCCGGAACGTCGTCGTCGGCAACTACATCTACTCGCTGCTGCTGGGCATGTCCGTGCCGGACGTCTCGGGCAAGGCGATCGCCAACCTGGAGATCGAGTCGCTGAAGCACGTGGCGCCGACCTTCCACGGCGACACGATCTACGGCGAGACCACGGTCCTCGACAAGACGCCCTCCCGGTCCAAGTCGGACCGCGGGATCGTCTATGTGGAGACCAAGGGCTACAAGCAGGACGGCACGCTCGTCTGCGTGTTCCGCCGCAAGGTGATGGTCCCCACCGAGACGTACATCAAGGAGCGCGGCGGCGAGCAGCCCGGCCGGCCCGAACTCACCGCCCCGGCGGAGAAGAAGACGGAGAAGTAGTCATGGCGCGACTCGCCCAGACCGCCGGTCTGACCGATGTCCAGCAGGAGATCCTCTCCACGGTCCGCGATTTCGTGGACAAGGAGATCATCCCGGTCGCCACCGAGCTGGAGCACCGCGACGAGTACCCCCAGCAGATCGTCGACGGACTCAAGGAACTGGGTCTGTTCGGTCTGATGATCCCCGAGGAGTACGGGGGCCTGGGCGAGTCGCTCCTCACCTACGCGCTGTGCGTGGAGGAGATCGCCCGCGGCTGGATGTCGGTCTCCGGCATCATCAACACCCACTTCATCGTGGCGTACATGCTCAAGCAGCACGGGACGCAGGAGCAGAAGGACCACTTCCTGCCCCGCATGGCGCTCGGTGAGACGCGCGGCGCCTTCTCGATGTCGGAGCCGGCGCTCGGCTCCGATGTGTCGGCCATCACGTCCAAGGCGGTCAAGGACGGCGACGAGTACGTCCTGAACGGCCAGAAGATGTGGCTGACGAACGGAGGATCCTCGAATCTGGTGGCCGTTCTCGTCCGAAGTGACGAAGGACACCCCGAGGGCACGGCACCCCACAAGTCGATGACGACCTTCCTCGTGGAGAAGGAGCCCGGCTTCGGAGAGGTCCGCCCGGGCCTCACCATCCCCGGGAAGATCGACAAGATGGGCTACAAGGGGGTCGACACCACCGAACTCATCATGGACGGACTGCGCATTCCGGCCAATCGAGTCCTCGGCGGCACCACCGGCCGCGGGTTTTACCAAATGATGGACGGAGTCGAGGTCGGCCGCGTCAACGTCGCGGCTCGTGGCTGCGGCGTCGCACAGCGTGCATTTGAGCTCGGCGTCTCATATGCCCAGCAACGTCACACTTTCGGCAAGGCGATCGCCCAGCACCAGGCGATCCAGTTCAAGCTGGCCGAGATGGCTACCAAGGTCGAGGCCGCCCATGCAATGATGGTGAACGCGGCTCGCAAAAAGGACTCCGGGGAACGAAACGACCTCGAAGCAGGGATGGCGAAGTACCTCGCCTCCGAGTACTGCAAAGAGGTCGTGGAAGATGCTTTCCGGATCCACGGCGGCTACGGCTTCTCCAAGGAGTACGAGATCGAGCGCCTCTACCGTGAGGCGCCGATGCTGCTGATCGGCGAAGGTACCGCCGAGATCCAGAAAATGATCATCGGGCGCCGACTGCTCGAAGAGTATCGACTCCAGGGCTAGATGTCCGGGTTCGGGGTGTTTTCTTCGCGAAGAAGATCACACCCCGTCAGCTCTCCTCAGCCGTCGACTCCGCATCTTGGCTTGCCCAGTTGCGGTCTGCGACCGGTACGATCGCGTGAAAGCCGCCGTCCCCCGTTCAGCGCGGCATCATCCGCTACGAAGGTCATCCATGCCCCACAGCCAAACCTCTGCACCTCGCGGCCGGGTCCGCCTCGCGCGCGGAGCATCGCCGTGGCTTCTCCCGACCGTTGCCACCGCAGCACTCAGCCTGGCCCGTTCGCGCCGTTCCGGCGCGGCCAAGGCCGTGGCCGTACCCGTCACCGCACTCGCGGCCGGGATGCTGTGGTTCTTCCGCGACCCCGAGCGCGAGATCACGCAGGGCCGTGTCATCTCGCCCGCCGACGGTGTGGTGCAGAGCATCATGCCGTGGAAGGACGGACGCACCCGCGTCGCGATCTTCATGAGCCCCCTCAACGTCCACGTCAACCGCGCGCCACTCTCCGGCACGGTGACGTCGGTCGAGCACATCCCCGGTGGGTTCGTTCCGGCGTTCAACAAGGAGAGCGAGAACAACGAGCGCGTCGTCTGGCACTTCGACACCGAGCTCGGTGACATCGAGATGATCCAGATCGCCGGCGCCGTCGCCCGCCGCATCGTCCCCTACATCCCGCAGGGGACGAAGGTCGAGCAGGGTGAGCGGATCGGCCTGATCCGCTTCGGCTCGCGCGTGGACATCTACCTCCCCGAGGGTGTCGAGGTCGACGTGGAGGTCGGTCAGAAGACCGTGGCTGGGGTGACTCGAATTGACCGTGATTGATCCCGAGACACAGGCCGGCTGGGTGCCGGAGGCCGATGAGATGGACGACGACGAGGAGATGCCTCTCTCGCTCCGTCTGTCGATAGCGGACACGCTCACGCTCGGCAACGCCACCTGCGGCTTCATGGCGGTGTACTACACCACCACCGGCATCCTGATCCCGCACCTCACGGGCAGCGACGAGTCCGGCATGGCCCGTCACTCCGCCGCGACGGCCGTGATCCTCATGCTCTGCGCCGCAATCTTCGACCTGTTCGACGGACTGGTGGCCCGCAAGCTGCGCTCCTCCCCCATGGGCGCCGAGCTGGACAACCTGTCCGACCTGATCAGCTTCGGCCTCGCGCCGGCGTACTTCGTGCTGGTCTACGGCATGGTCGCGGACGACGCCTACCAGAAGGTGGCGGCGGTCGGGGCGATCGTGGTGCTCCTGGCCGTGGTGCTGAGGCTCGCGAGATTCTCCTGCGTCACGGTGAAGGACGGCACGTTCCAGGGCATGCCGAGCCCGTTCGGCGCGCTGACGGTGGTCTCGATCATCCTGCTGGAGCTGCCCTTCGTCGCCACGCTCATGGCGATCATGGGCACCGCCTGGCTGATGGTGAGCCGGGTCGAGTACCCGAAGCCCCGCGGCCGCCTCGCGGTGGCGATGCTCTCCTGGATCGTGCTCTCGATGGCGCTCCTGGCGGCCTGGGCGTTCGACGCCCCCGGCGGCCAGCTCCTCCTCCAGACCGGCTGCGCGCTGCAGCTCGTCATGGGCGCGGTGATCCCGCTGTTCGCCACGGCCCGCCGGGTGAACAACTTCCGGGGCAACCGCCGTGAGGCCCGAGCCGCACAGCTCCCGTAACACCCTGTACGACACGGAAGGGCCCCGAACCCACCCCTTCGGGGGCCCTCCGGAGGGGGGGTCGTCTGCCCCCCCCGGCGCCCCCCCCCGGGGGGGGC
>NZ_JBHYXD010000002.1:271435-282369 GCF_042751995.1 Streptomyces sp. NPDC059371
GGGGGGTCAAAACTTTGCGGTCGCTCTGAGCGTGCCCCCCGACCCCCCTCTCCTGCTACTCCCAGAGGTCCCGGCGTGGGGCCACCTGAACCACACGGTTCGGGGCCCTTCCGCTTGGGCGGAGTCCTGCCGCCCCCTGCGCCCCCGCGCTGGGGCGCAGGGGGTCATGCGCCGGGCGTGCGCCGGGGTCAGGCGCCGGGTGTGTACCCCTGCGCGACGGACGAGGCCTCGGCCTCACGGACGACCTTCATCCCGCCCACCGCGTTCTTGTCGGGCTGCAGGATGACGCTCTCCTTCGACGAGGCCGCCTTCGGGTCGGTGAAGTCCTGGGGGATGCCGAAGCCGGGGTCGAACCCCTTGATCGTCAGCAGGGCCTTGTCGACGCCCTCGCGGGTGAGGTCCTTGGCCGCGCAGGCCTTCTTCAGCGCCTCGCCGAACGCCGACGCGGCCGTCCAGCCCGCCACCACGCCGTTGTCCAGGGAGTCCTTCGGATAGGCGGCCTTGTAGTCCGCGACCAGCTTCTTCGCCTTCGGGGTGTCCGCGCCGATCGGCAGCGAGGGGTTCGCGACGTAGTAGTTCGCCTCCAGGGCCGGGGCCGCCGCGGTGGCCAGGAGCTGCGGGGCGAACGCCGAGTTGTTGCCGATCACCGGCACGTCGAACTTGACGGCCGCCGCGACCCCGACGAGCGAGGCCGCCTGCCGCGGGCCCGCGCTGATCACGACGGCCTTCACCCCGGCCTTCTTCAGCGCGACGACCTGGCCGGTCATGTCGTTGTCCGTCGGCTTGATCTTCTGCTCGACGACCTTGAGCCCCGCCTGCTTCGCCATGTACCGGGAGCCGGTCAGGGCGTTCTCGCCGTAGTCGCCCTCGAAGTAGACATGGCCGATGCTGTCGCCCTTCTTCAGCCCCTTCTCCTTCATCAGGAAGTCGATCGCGTTGATCGTCTCGATGTCGTACGTGGAGCCGATGGGCCGGATGTACGGGCTGCCCAGCAAGGTGGCCGACCAGGCCTGCGGCAGGACCAGTGCCTTGTCCTGGCCGTCGATGCGCTGCTTGACGGCCGCGACGAACGGCGAGCCGATGAACTGGGTGAAGCCCAGCACCTTCGGCGCCAGCTCCGTGTAGCCGGAGACGGCCTTCTGCGGGTCGTAGCCGTGGTCGCGGACCGTCAGCGCCAGCTTGTAGCCGCAGACGCCGCCGGCGGCGTTGGTCTGCTTCACATAGAGCTGCTGGGCCTGGGTGACGCTCTTGCCGAGCGTCGCGTAGACGCCGCTCATGTCGGTGAGCACGCCGAGGCTGATCGTCTTCCCGGAGATCCCCTCGCCGGTCTTCACCCCGCCGGCCGCCCCCTCTCCGTCGTCGCCGTCCTTGGCCTTGGAGCTGCATCCGGCCAGCACGAGCAGGGCGGCCAGCGCCCCGGCGGCCAGCCTCGCGGTGTGTGTCGTTCTCATCGTTCCTCCCCTTCAGTGGCCCCGGGACGGGGTGTGACGCGAAGCCGGGCGGCCAATCTGACCAGGCCGCCCGGAAGAAAGAGCACCACCGCCACGACGGCGGCGCCGTACAGGTACCGGGCCGCCTCGCCCGGCGCGATCCCTCCCGTTCCCGGGTCGGAGACCAGGGGAAGGGTGTCGCTGTAGCGGGTCAGCACCTGGGGCAGCAGCGAGACGAACACGGCCCCGGCCACCGCTCCCCCCACCGAACCGAGCCCGCCGATGACGATCATGGCGAGGTAGTCGAGAGAGAGGGTGATCCCGAAGTAGTCGGGCACCGTGCGCTGGAAGACCAGGGCGAGCAGCACCCCGGCCAGGCCCGCGTACATCGAGGACAGGACGAAGACACCGGCGCGGTAGCGGGCCACGGGCACGCCGAGCACCCCGGCGGCGATCCGGTGGTCGCGGATCGCGTTCATCGCCCGGCCGGGCCGGCCGCGCAGCACCCCGCGGGCGAACAGCCCGCAGCCGAGGAGCAGCAGCAGCCCCACGTACCAGAGTTTCTCGGCCGAGCCGAAGGGCACGTGCGCGACGACCAGCTCGCGGTCGTCGAAGGTGAGACCGAACAGGCTGAGCGGCGGTACGTCACGGCCGTTGAAGCCGCCCGTCAGATCCCTGGCGTTGAACAGGACGTGCTGTCCGATGAAGATCAGGGCGAGGGTGGCGATGCCGAGGTAGGCGCCGCGCAGCCGTCCCGCGATCGGGCTGAAGATGCCTCCGGCGATCCCGGAGACGGCCACGGCGAGGACGGCGGCGAGCCAGGCGGGCAGGCCGAGCCCCGTCAGCCCGTCGCCCCCGTCGGCGGCGAACACGCAGTAGCCGTACGCGCCGACCGCGAGGAAGAACGCGTGCCCCATGGAGAGCTGCCCGGTCGCGCCGGTCAGGAGGTTCAGGCCGATGGCGCCGATCGCGGCGGCCATCGCGAACAGTCCGGCCTGCAGCCAGAAGCGGTCTACGTAGAAGGGCAGCGCGAGCAGCAGGACGGCGCCCGCGGCCCCGCCGGCGGTCCGGGCCGCGGGCAGCCGGACCGTGCGCCGTCGGGCTGGGCGGGGTGCGCTGCCCGCCTCGTCGTGGGTGAGGACCTCAGACACGGGCGAGCTCCTTCGTGCCGAACAGCCCGGCGGGCCGGATGAGCAGGATCACGACCATCACCAGGTAGGGCGCGAGGTCGCCGAGGCCGCGCCCGAGGAAGGTGAGGTCGCTCTGGTAGCCGGTGGCCAGGGACTCGGTGACGCCGACGAGGAGTCCGCCGACCAGCGCGCCGGTCGTCGAGTCGAGGCCGCCGAGGATCGCCGCGGGGAAGGCCTTGAGCGCGGCGAGCGAGGTGGCCCGTTCCAGCCCGGGAGTCGGGAAGACGGTCAGGAACAGCGCGGCGACGGCCGCGAGGCCGCCGGCCACCGCCCAGGCTCCCAGCGACACCCGGCCCAGCCGGACACCCATCAGGGCCGCGGTCTCCGGGCTCTCGGCCGCGGCGCGCGTGGCCACGCCCCAGGACGTGTACCGGAAGGCCAGCAGGAAGGCCGTGATGAGCAGGGACGCGGTGACGAAGGCCGCGATCCGGGTGTGGGCGACGGAGACGGGGCCGACGGTGAGGACGGCGTCGCCCCAGGGGTCGCCGAGCGCCAGGACGTCCGTGCCGATCCGGCGGGAGAGTTCGGTGGTGAGCAGGATGTCGACGCCGATGGTGACGATCGCGAGGACGCTCTGGTCGGAGCCCCGGTAGCGGCGTATGACCAGGAACTCGACGGCGGCGCCGACGACCGCGGCGCCCGCGACCCCGGCGAGCAGGGCGGGCCAGAAGCCGATGTCGTCGTGGAGGGTCGCGGTGACGTAGCCGCCCGCCAGCAGCAGGGAGGCGTGCGCGAAGTTGACGACCTCGGTGGCCCTGAAGATGACGACGAAGCCGAGGGCGATGAGGGCGTAGACGGAGCCCATGGACAGGCCGTTGAGCAGGAGTTCGACGAAGGTGCTCATGACGCGGTCTCCTCTGGCTCGGCGCGCTCGCCCAGGTAGGCCCGCACCACCGCCGGGTCGTTCTGTACGTCCGCGGGGGCGCCGTCGGCGATCCGGCGCCCGAAGTCGAGTACGGTCACGGCGTCCGCGAGCCGCATCACCACCCCCATGTCGTGTTCCACGAGCACGATCGAGATGCCGAGGCTGTCGCGGACCCCCGCGATGACCGCGGCGGTACGGCGCCGTTCGTCGGCGGTCATCCCGGCGACGGGTTCGTCCAGGAGCAGGACCCGGGGTTCCATGCACAGCGCCCGGGCGAGCTCGGCGAGCTTCTGCTGTCCGTACGGGAGCGAGCCGGCGGGCCGGCCGAGCTGCCGCTCCAGGCCCACGAACGCGGCGATCTCACGGACGCGTTCGCGGTGGCGCCGGTCCTCGCGGGCCGCCGAGGGCAGCCGCAGACCGGCGGCGAGGAATCCGGCGCGGGTCAGCCGGTGCCGGCCGAGCAGCAGACAGTCCTCGACGGTGGCGTGCGGGGGCAGGGCGAGGTTCTGGAAGATCCGGGCCACGCCGAGTGCGGCGATCTCGTGGGGCGGCAGGCCGGTGAGCTCGTGCTCCCCGAGACGGACGCTTCCCGCGGTGGGCCGGCAGACACCGGACAGCACGTTGAAGCAGGTGGACTTCCCGGCGCCGTTCGGTCCGATGAGGGCGTGCACGGTGCCCGGTCGCACGGTGAATCCCACCGCGTCGAGCGCGGTCAGCCCGGCGAAGCGGACGGTCACGTCCCGGACGTCGAGCGAGGGAATGTCCGGGGGCACGGCAGCCGTCTGAACGGCCTTGCGGGACACGGCTGTCGGAGCGTCCGCACGGGCCGCGGTGGTCGCCGGGCCGTCCGTACAGGCGGGGGCCGCCGGAGCGGCCGGGCGGGCCGCCGTGCCGTCGTGTTCTTCCACGGTGGGTTCACCCCTTCCAGCGGGACAGGGACGGAAGGCCGTCGGACGGGGCCGCGCCGTCGGCCGCGGCGTCCTCGTCGACCACGCCGAGGTAGCGGCGGCGCACCTCGTCGGAGGCGGCGAGTTCGTCCGCGGGACCGGACAAGGTGACCTCGCCGACCTCCAGGACATGGGCGGTCGAGGCGAGCCGCAGGGCGAGGGCGGCGTTCTGTTCCACGAGCAGGACGGAGGTGCCCTGCTCGTTGATCTCCCGCACGGTGTCGGCGATCCGGGCGGCCATCAACGGGGCCAGCCCGAGGGAGGGTTCGTCGAGCAGCAGCACCTTCGGGGCGCCCATGAGCGCCCGGCCGACCGCGAGCATCTGCTGCTCCCCGCCGGACAGCAGTCCCGCCCGCTGACCGGCGCGGTCGGCGAGGACGGGGAACAGCTCGTGCACCCGTCGCAGGGCGCGCGCTCGGCCTACACGGCCACCGGTGCCGCCGAGGGCTCCGGCGCGCAGATTGTCCGCGACCGTCATGCGGCTGAACACCCGTCGCCCTTCGGGGACTTGGGACACGCCGGCGGCGACCACCCGGTCCGGCGGCAGCCGGTCGAGCGGGCGTCCGCCCAGTGTGACCGTGCCGCCGGTGACCGCGCCTCCGTGGAAGGAGAGGGTCCGGCACACCGCCCGCAGCAGCGTCGACTTGCCCGCGCCGTTGCCGCCGAGGACCGTCACCACGGCCGCCTCGGGCACCTCCAGCGACACATGACGCAGGGCGCGTACGGGGCCGTATCCGACCGACAGATCCCGCACGTGCAGAGCGGAACCGCCCATGGCATCTCCCTTGTCCTCGCTCGGTGTGGCGCTCACCTCAGCACCGGCGGGCACCCCCGTCCACGGGCTGCGGCCGAAACGCGGCGGGAGCCCACCGGTGGCGCCCGCCCGTTGTGCACGCGCACAACACCGCGTGTCAGGGGCCTGTGCGACCCCGGGTCCCGGTGGCATCCTCCGGCCATGGGAGGGCGCAGACCGCGGACCGGTCATGACTGGAAGCTGCTCGCGGAGTCGTGCACGGCTCTGCTGGAACGGCTGCCCGAGCTCGTCGACGAGCACATCAGGCAGCTCACCGAGTACTCCCCCGTCTACGGACAGGTGCTGCCGTACGACCAGCAGTGGCGGGAGGCGGAGACCGCGATGCGCATCGGCATCAAGGCGATCTCCGCGCCGCGGGACTCACCGCGCCGCGATCTGGAGCACGCCGAGGAGGCGGGCCGCAGGCGGGCCCAGCAGGGGCTGCCGCTCGAACTCCTCGTGCACGCCTACCGTGCCGCCGGCTATCTGGTGTGGGACGCGCTGATGGAGAGCGCGGCGAGCCGTGAGCCCGAGCGGCTCGCGGTGCTCATGCGGTGCGCCACGATGGTGTGGTCGGCGGTGGACGCGCAGGCCGCGACCGCTTCGGAGTCCTACCTCGCCACGGAACGGGAGCTGCGGCGGCGCACGGACGAGCAGTTGCAGGCCCTGCTCGACGCGCTGCTGGAGGGTCATCAGGCCCCGGGGCTCGCGGCCCGGGCGGCGGCCGGTCTCGATCTGCCCGAGCACGGACCGTACGCCGTCGTCGTGCTGCGGACGGAACGCCACGACGGACGGGACGTCTGCGTCCGGCCGGTGGTGGGCGCGGGGCTGCGGTTCATCTGGCGGATGCGGGCCGACTGCGAGATCGCGGTGGTGGCGCTGGACTCCGGACAGGGCCTGGACGGGGTGGCCCGGGTGCTGGACGGGCGGCGGTCGGGCCCGGGCGGCATCTCTCCCGTGGTGTCGGGTCTGGGCGAGCTGGGGCGGGCCCGGCGATGGGCCGAACTGGCGCTGCGCACCTGTCCGCCGGACGCGACCGGCGTCGTACGCCTCGATCAGCGGATGCCGACGGCGCTCGTCGTGAGCCAGCCGGAGCTGGCGGGCCGGCTGGTGTCGGACGTGTTCGGCACGTTGCTGGAGCTCGAACCCGGGGACCGTGCCGTGCTGATCGAGACGCTGGACATGTGGCTGGCCTGCGAGGGGTCCGCGGGGCGCGCGGCGGGACGGCTGTACTGCCACCGGAACACCGTCTTCAACCGCCTGCGCCGGCTGGAACAGCTCACCTCGCGCTCACTGGCCCGCCCCCGCGACCTGATCGAGATGACGCTGGCCCTGGACGCCTACCGGCTGGCGGGCGCGACGGCGGTCGCGGGGCCGGGACGGTGAGCCGGGAGCGCCCGGCCACCGGCCCGCGGGGCCTCGGAGCCGAGGGGCCGGTGGCCAGGTTCGGGTCCGAGGAGCCGGTGGCCGGAGCCGGGGCCGAAGAGTCGGCGGCCGGGGCCGAGGCCGAATGGCCGGCGGCCGGGGCCGAGGAACCGGTGGCCGGGGCCGAAGGGCTGGCGGCCGAGGCCGAGGAACCGGTGGTCAGGACGCCGGGCCGGTGGCACCGGCCCGGCGTGCGAGCGGCCCTCAGAGCAGGAAGTCCCGCCCGATGTTCTCCGCCACCCGCTCCAGGATCGGTCCGGCGTCGGAGAGACACCGCGCGATGTCGGGCTCGGCCTCGGTCAGGGGGTACGCCCGCCGGATGCCGGCCCTGCCGAGCGCCTCGGGCGGGAGCGCGAGGCGGCCGCAGACCGCGACGACCTCCTTGCCCGCTGCCCGGGCGGCCGCCGCGACCCCGGCCGGTGCCTTGCCGTGCAGCGTCTGTTCGTCCAGCGACCCCTCACCGGTGATCACCAGCGTGGCGCGCTCCAGCGCGGGCGCGAAGCCGAGCACGTCGAGCATCACCTCGATGCCGGGCCGGAAGCGGGCACCGAGGACCAGGGCCCCGTAGCCGACCCCTCCCGCGGCACCGGCGCCGGGCGCGGTCGCGTACCCGGCGGCCTTCGGTCCGATCTCCTTCTCCAGGACGCCGGCGAAATGGGCGAGGGCGGTGTCGAGCACCGCCACGTCGTCGGGACCGGCGCCCTTCTGGGGACCGTAGACGGCGGGCGCGCCCTTCGGGCCGGTCAGCGGGTTGTCCACGTCGCTGGCGAGGACGAGGTCGACGCCGGTGAGCCGGCCGTCGAGGCCGGACAGATCGGCGCTCCGCACGTCGGCCAGAGCGGCGCCGCCGGGAGCCACCGGCTCGCCCTCCGCGTCGAGGAAGCGCGCGCCGAGCGC
Organism: Streptomyces sp. NPDC059371; assembly: GCF_042751995.1. Classification (NCBI taxonomy): domain Bacteria; kingdom Bacillati; phylum Actinomycetota; class Actinomycetes; order Kitasatosporales; family Streptomycetaceae; genus Streptomyces; species Streptomyces sp. NPDC059371. The sequence goes on from NZ_JBHYXD010000002.1 coordinate 278,983, forward strand.
GGAGAGCATGCCCGCCCCGCCGTCCGTCGTCGCGCTGCCGCCCACGCCGAAGACGACGGTGTCGGCACCGGCGTCGAGGGCGGCGACCAGCAGTTCCCCCGTGCCGTAGGTCGAGGACGAGAGCGGCGCGAAGACGCCCTTGGGCAGCCGCTGGAGCCCGCTCGCCTCGGCCATCTCCACGACCGCGGTCCGCCCGCGCAGCGCGAACGCGGCGGTCACCTCGTGGCCCAGCGGTCCGGCGACACGCACCTCGCGGCGCTCGAATCCGGCCGCGACCGCCGCGTCGACGGTGCCGTCGCCGCCGTCGGCCACGGGCAGGGACTCGATCTCGGCGTGCGGCGCGACCCTGCGCAGTCCGGCCGTCACCCGCTCCGCGACCTGTACGGCCGTCAGTGATCCCTTGAACTTGTCCGCCGCGATGAGCACACGCGGGGTCCGATCCACAGCGGCGTCCGCCACCTTGCATTCCCCTTGCTTTTGGGCCTTGCACACGTCAAGGCAGTCGCGCCGCTGCGACCATAGCCGGAGCGGACCCTCGCCGTCATGCCCCTGCCCAGCCTGCGGGACCGCGCGGAATTGGGTAGACCGGAGCCATGACCCCTGTGGGCACCGACCTCGCCGACCGCGTCCTCGGGGGCTGGCTCGGCCGGATCGCGGGCAACATGCTCGGCAAGCCGGTCGAGCAGGGCGACCACTGGACGCGGGACCGGATCGACCGTTATCTGCGGCAGGCCGCGGCCCTGCCCCTGACCGACTATCTCCCCGGGCCCGCCGACGACGGCGACGGGGGCGAGTTCGAGCTGCGGCCCGAGTGGCGCGAGTGCGTGCGCGGCCGCATCCACGGCAGCTGCCGCGACGACGACGTGGACTACGCGATCCTCGGACTCGACCTGCTGGAGACATACGGCTTCTCGTTCAGCACCGAGCAGGTGGGTGACCTGTGGCTGACGCGGCTTCCGTATCTCCAGACGTTCACGGCGGAGCGCGCGGCCTACCGCAACCTCGCCCAGGGGCTGAGGCCGCCGGTGACCGCCACGTACGAGAATCCGTACCAGGAGTGGATCGGCGCGCTGATCCGCGCCGACGTCTACGGCTGGACCTCCCCGGGGATGCCGCTGCGCGCGGCCTCCCTGGCCCGTCGTGACGCCGTCCTGTCCCACACCGGCAACGGCGTGTACGGCGCGATGTGGGCGGCGGCGCTGATCTCCGCGGCCTTCACCGCACCCTCCGTCCGGGACGCGCTGGAGACCTCGCTCACCGTGATCCCCGCGAGCAGCCGCCTGTCCCGCACCGTACGCCGGGTGCTCGCGCTCCACGAGACGCGGATGTCCTGGGAGGACACGCTCATCGCCGTGTCCGAGGAGACCGCGGGGATGGGCTGGATCCACACGGTCCCGAACGCGGCCGTGCTGACCGCCGGGCTGCTGTACGGCGACGGCGACTTCACCCGCACCATCACGCTGACGGTCCGCGGCGGCCTGGACACCGACTCGAACGGCGCGACGGCGGGCTCCGTCGCGGGCGTCCTGTGCGGTGCGCGGGCGATTGGGCCGCAGTGGAAGGACCCACTGGAGGACACCGTCCGCAGCGCGGTGTTCGGCTTCGACGGGGTACGGATCACAGAGCTCGCGTCACGCACGGTCGCACTGGTCGAGGCCTGAGCGGGCTTCTCGTTACGCTTCCGGGGTGAGCATTTCGGACTACACCGCCTATATCGCAGGCCTGCCCCGTGTCCTCCTCGGGGCCGCCGCCCTCTTCCGCGACGCCGAAGGGCGGGTGCTGCTGGTCGAGCCGAACTACCGCGACGGCTGGACGCTTCCGGGCGGGACCGTGGAGTCGGACGACGGCGAGAGCCCGCGGCAGGGGGCGCGCCGCGAGACGGCCGAGGAGATCGGGCTCGACGTGGAACTCGGACGGCTGCTGGCGGTCGACTGGATCCTGGGACCGGAGCGCCCGCCGCTGGTGGCCTATCTGTACGACGGCGGGGTGCTGGACGACCGGGAGCTCAAGTCGATCCGGCTGCAGGAGGAGGAGCTGCTGTCCTGGCGGCTGGTGCCGCGCGAGGACGTGCCGAGTCATCTGTCGGGCGCCGCGGGCCGTCGCGTCCTCGCCGCACTCGACGTCCTGGCGGAGGGCTCGGGCACGGCGGAACTGGAGAACGGCCACCGGGTGGGCTGAGCACCAACCCGTGGACCGACGACGGCGAACGGGCGGTCCGACAACGGACCGACAACGGTCACCGGGCGAGCCGTCCAGGGGCTCTCGCACACCTCGGGGGCCGGGGGCCGGGCTCCCGGCCGCCGGCCGGTGTTCGCGAAGCGGTCTCAGCCGGGGTTCCTCGCCAGGGTTCGTCAGGGTCCTCGACGAGGGGCCTCGACCGGGCGTACGCGGGTCAGCCCAGGATCCGGGCCTTCTGCGCCTCGAACTCGGCGTCGGTCAGCACGCCCTGAGCCTTGAGGTCGCCCAGTTGCTTGAGCTGATCGATCTTGCTGGTCATCTCGTCGCCCGGCGCGGGGGGCGGAGGCGGCGGAGGCGGCGGAGCCTGCTGCTCCTGGTACTGCTGCTGTGGTTCCTGCTGCGCCCATCGCCCCTGCTGACGACGTGACACACGGTTCGAGACGGCGGTGGCCGTACCCGCCACCACGGCGGTGCGGGCGACCCCGCGGAGGAGACCTGGCACGGTGGTTTCCTTTCCGGCACACGGCATACGGAACGAGCGCCGAATTCATCTCGGCGCACCGGGCAGAACCATTGGAGCACCGAACCCATTTCCCCGCACTTCGATCTCGTCCCCGCCGGGCACGCTTTTCGATGATCTGCCGGTCCGTGATTCCCGTGGCAAGCTGAAAAATGGGCCACCGACCGTCGCCCGGTCAGTGGCGAGGTCTACGCGGGAGGAGCTCGCAATGGCTACGACGGGTACGCATCACCGACAGGAATCCGCCGGCGGTTCGGGGGCGTGGGTGTCCGGCTGGACCGCCTTCGCCGGAGTCATGATGGTCTTCGGAGGCGCGATGGCGATATTCCAGGGCATCGCCGCCATCGCCCAGGACGACGTGTTCGTCACCACCCGCAACTACGTCTACACCTTCAACCTCACGAGCTGGGGATGGATCCACCTCACCCTCGGCGTCCTGATCGTCCTCGCCGGCATCGCCGTGTTCCGCGGCATGCTGTGGGCCCGGATCGTCGGCATCACCCTGGCCGGACTGGCCATGGTCGCCAACTTCATGTGGCTGCCGTACTCCCCGGTGTGGGCCAGCGTGCTGATCGCCATCGACGCCTTCGTCATCTGGGCGCTGTGCGTCGGATCCGGCCGGGACGCCGCCCGTACCGCGTAGCCGCTCGCGACCTACCCGGAATCTCCGGCCGACGGCGGCCCCGCAC
>NZ_JBHYXD010000003.1:0-40403 GCF_042751995.1 Streptomyces sp. NPDC059371
GCACCGGGCCGCTCGGGGTACGGACGTCCGGCAGCTACCCCCGGATTTCGGGCACGGCGATACCGAACGCGGCCGCGCGCTCGGTCAGTTCGCGCCACACCTTGGCCGCCACCGGCACCCCCTCCCCCGCGCGCACCGCGGCGACCGAGGCGCTGCGCTCCCCCGGGTAGAACACGCCCCGCGCCCCGTCCGCCGGGGTGAGCGCCTTGAGCGTGGCGAGCGTGGCGTCGACGGCGTCGGTGAAGGCGCCTGCGTCGCCGAAGGCCGCCGGGTCGATCGCGACGATCAGGGCGTTCTGGCGGTGCTCGCGGCCCGCTGGATCGTCGGAGTGGAAGGCGGCGAAGATGGGCGCGCCGACGAGCACGCTGGTCAGCAGCTCGAAGGCGAGCGACATGCCGGACCCCTTGGCGCCGCCCAGGGGCAGCGGCATGACCGCCTTCTCCGGATCGGTGGTGGGGGTGCCGTCCGCGGTGGCGGCGGCGCCCTCGGGCAGCGCGGTCCCGTTCGCCCTGGCCTGCCTGATCCGGCCCAGGGCGATGGTGGCGGTGGCCATGTCCAGGAGCAGCGGGGCATGGCTGTTCGCCGGTACGGCGACGGCGAGCGGGCTGGTCGCGACGGCCGCTCCCTTGACCCCGGTGTAGCCCATGTTGGGCATGCCGGCGACGAACGCGATGCCGATCAGGCCCTGTTCGGCGATCTTCGAGACGTAGTGGCCGATGGCCCCGGTGTGCACGGTGCGTCGTACGCCGACGGCCGCCACTCCGCTCGCCCTGGCACGGGCGACGGCCTCCTCGGCCGCCGCGGTGAGGGCCACCGGGCCGGGTGCGCGGTCCGCGTCGAGGACGGCGACGGCCGTGCCGCCCGACTCGACGGTGATCTCGGGACGGGCGTTGGCCACTCCCTTGGCGAGCAGTTCCAGATAGGCGGGGACGCGCGCGGCGCCGTGGGAGTCGATGCCCCGGAGCGCGGCCCAGACGAACACGTCGGCGGTGGTACGGGCGTGCTCGGGGCTGAGGCCGCCCTTCTCCAGGAGCGCGGCGGCGAGGCCGCGCAGCCCGTCGGCGGGGACGAGCACCTTGCCCGGCCGGGGTGTCGGTGTGTCGGTCATGGTGGCGGGTGCCTCCTGGATCAGCGGGTGACGAGGACGTCGACGACGGCGGTGGTGCCCTCCGCGACCGCCTTGAGCGCGCGCTCCAGGGCGGGGGCGAGCGCGTCCGGCGCGTCGACGGTCTCGGTGTGCATGCCGAACGGTTCGGCGAACCCCGCGAGCCGGGGCAGCCTGCGCAGATCGGTGCCGAGCCATTCGCCGGTCTCGGCCGCCGCGCCCTCGGGGTAGAACCTGCGGTGGTTGAGGTTCATCGACTTGTAGACACGGTTGTTGAAGACCACGATCAGCAGCGGCAGTCCGTACGCGTTCGAGGCGTCGTACGACGGGATGACCGGGTTGTACGTGAAGGCGCCGTCGCCGATCGTCAGCACCACGGGCCGCTCGCGGGCGGCGAGTTTGACGCCGAGCGCGACCGCGATGCCCTGGCCGAGTCCGCCCTGGACGTAGAAGTACGAGTCGGGGGCGGCCGTCCGCGTATGGCGTTTGACGACGCGGCTGTGGGTGATCGTCTCGTCGACGACGATCGCGTCCTGGCCCTCCAGGAGCCCGCGCAGGGTGGCGGCGACGTGCACGGGGTCGACTCCCTCGGACCGGGCCGCCTTCGCCTCGGCGGCGGCGATGGCGGCCTGTTCGTCCGCGTGCCGCTCCTCGTGCTCCGCCCGGCGCGCGGTGACGGCGGCCGTGGCCGCGGGGCCGAGGGGGCGGGTGTGCGCCCGCTTGGTGAGCTGGCGCAGGGTGTTGGCGACGTTTCCTTCCAGATAGTGGTCGGCGAAGAGGACTTGGTAGGCGACGTGGGGCCGTTGCGGGACCTCGTCGACGACCACGATCCGTGCCTTGGACGGGCGGCGCGACGGAGGGTAGAAGGGGGCACGGCAGTTGACGAGGAGGATGAGGTCGGCCTCGTCCATCCAGGGGCCGATGTCCGAGCCCGCGTGGAGCGGGTGCGTGCGCGGGAAGTTGCCGCACACGGCCGAGTCGGGTTCGACGACCGGGATGTTCCAGGCCTCGGCGAGGGCGACCAGGGCCTCGAAGCCGCCCGCCTCACGGCCGGCCGTCTCGGTGACGACCACCGGGCCGGCCGCTTCGCGGATCAACTCGGCGACGAGGTCCACCTCTTCGGGGGAACTGTGGGTCGAGCCCGGTGGGACGACCGGCTTGGCCTCGCGGCCGTCCCACTCCTCCAGCAGGATCTCCAGCGGGATGTTGAGGTAGACCGGTCCGGCCGGTGCCCGCCAGGCCAGTTCGGCCGCCCGCGTGACCATGGCGGGCAGGGTGTGCACCCCCGCGGCCTCGTTGGACCACTTGGTGAACGGCTGCGCGATGCCGTGCGGTCCGCCGACGACGGACAGGTTGCGGTACCACTGACCGCCGGGGTCCTGTCCGGGTCCGTCCCCGTAGGTCGTCGACTCCGAGGAGGCGACCACCATGGGGACGCCGGCGAGCAGGGCGCCGTGGACCGCCATGGAACCCTGGAGCAGGCCGGGGGCCGCGTGCAGGAGCACGGCCTGCGGGCGGCGTGCGAGGAGACCGTAGCCGGTGGCCATGCCGACCGCGACCGTCTCGTGGGTGAGGTCCAGATACCGCGGGGCGGGCTCGCCGTCGCGGTGGCGCCGGGCCAGGGACTCCCAGACCGGGGCCCATTCCGACCCCGACGAGCAGAAGACGTAGTCGGCGCCGACGGCGTTGAAGGCCGATACGAGCGCTTCACCGCCGTCCCCGCCGCCGGCACCCGGTGTGTTCTCGGTGTCCGTCATCTCAGGTGTGCCCTCAGCCTTCGATCGGCCAGTCGAGGACCTCGGAGATGCCGCGGCCCAGGATCCACTCCAGTTCCTCGGGCGTGAAGTCCCAGTGCTGGGTGAACTGTTCGATGGTGTCGGTGTAGGTGATGCCGTGGCCGAGCAGCCGGGTGATGTCGGTGCCGTAGAAGCACCGCTGGGGGCCCAGCTTGTCGACCATCTCGCGCACGTACTTCTCGATGTTCTTGTTCGGGAAGGGCTGCGTCGAGTAGCCGGGGAGCGCCGAGACCTTGACGTAGATGTTCGGGTGGACGGCCAGGTCGGCGGTCTCCTGGACCCAGTAGCCGATCGCGTCGTCCACGCAGCGGGCCATGATGCCCATGTGGTCGATGATGATCTTCAGGCCGGGATGCTTGGCGGCGATCTCGCCGAGCTCGCGCTTCCAGATCGGGGCGTGGACCATGGTGGGGATGCCGAGTTCCTCGGCGATCGGCCAGTACCAGTCGTTGGTTCCGTCGATCATCCAGTTGCGGTCCTGCGGACGGTGGAAGGTGAGCCGGGTCCCCTTGATGTGCGGGTTCCGGGCGAAGTCCTTCAGCATGGCGGTGCCTTCGACGGCGTCGTCCTGGGGGACGCGGGCCATGATGCCGAAGCGGTCCGGGTGGGCCTCGCAGGCCTCGAGGGCGTAGTCGATGCGGTTGCCCTCCCAGGACGGGGGCAGGATCAGCGCCCGGTTGACGCCCGCCTCGTCCATCAGCTCGAGGGCCTCCTCGTACGAGAACGGGTCCTCGCGGTGTCCGTTGAGGCGGATGCGCTCCCGTGCGCCCGGGACCCAGGGGCGGTCCGGGGTCTCTTCCTTCCAGATGTGGATCTGGGTGTCGACAACGAACATGTCATCTGCCGTTTCTCTGCGGAGGGGTGCCGGGGTGGTGCGGAGGGAACGCTAGGTCGGCGGGAGGTCTTTGCCGAGCGCTGGGAGCGCAAGCAGTTCTTGCGCGGAAGTGCCCTGCGCACAGGGCATGTTCAGGTTGCGCGGGCGTCGCCGAGGACGGTGTCGGCGATGTGTTCCGCGATCGCCATCGAGGAGGTCGCGGCGGGCGAGGGCGCGTTGCGTACGGCGGTGACAGCACCGGTGCGGTGGATGACGAAGTCGTCCACCAGCGAGCCGTCCCTGCCGAGCGCCTGAGCGCGTACGCCGGCTTCGCCGCGCACCACGTCGGTGGCGTGGATGGCGGGGACGTACGCCCTGGCGACCTTCATGTAGGCCTCCACCGACAGTGAGCCGCGTATCTCCTTGACGCCGGTGCGCCAGTGTTCCCTGGCCAGGCGCCACATGCCGGGGAAGCGGGCGATACGGGCGAGTTCGCGGACGTCGATGTCGGATCGGCGGTAGCCCTCGCGGGCCAGGGCGAGGACGGCGTTGGGGCCGACCTCGACCTCGCCGTTCACGCGGCGGGTGAAGTGCACGCCGAGGAAGGGGTAACGCGGGTCGGGCACCGGGTAGACGAGGCCGCGGACCATGTGCGCCCGGCTCGGTGTGACGGTCATGTACTCACCGCGGAAGGGAACGATGCGCGGCTCGTCACCGTCGTCGGCGAGCCGGGCGACACTGTCGCTCTGGAGTCCCGCGCAGAGCACCAGGCGGTCGGCCCGCAGGGTCTCGTCGCCGGAGGCGACCTCGACGCCGCCGCCGGTGAGGCGGGTGACACGGGTGACCGGGAAGCCGAGCCGCACCTCACCGCCGGAGTCCACGACGTCCCGCGCGAACGACCGGGCGATCACCGTGTAGTCCGTGATGGCGGTGCGCGGGGAGTGCAGGGCCGCCCGGCCCACGGCGTACGGCTCGATCTCGTGGATCTCGCCCGCCCCGACGCGGCGCAGGCCCGGCACCCTGTTCTCCAGGGACGTGGCGTACAGGGCCTCCAGACGCGGCACCTCGTCGTCCGTGACGGCGACGACGAGCTTGCCGCACTCGTCGTAGGGCAGGTTCCGGTCGTGGCAGTACGCCCGGATCATCGCCATGCCCTTGGTGCACAGACGGGCCTTCAGACTGCCGGGCCTGTAGTAGATGCCGGCGTGCACGACGCCCGAGTTGTGGCCGGTCTGATGGACGGCGACCTCGTGCTCCTTGTCCAGGACCACGACACGCGTACCGGGCCGGCGCAGCGCGATCTCGCGTGCCGTGGCCAGGCCCACGATTCCGGCGCCGACGACGGCGATCGTCTCGTCAGCCATCCGCTCTCCTCCTCTCGTCGCCCACGGCCCCGTCAGGCACCGAAGTGGACGGCGACGGTCTTGACCCGGGTATAGAAACGCAGCCCTTCCTCGCCCTGCTCCTTGAACGGCGAGCCGGAGTCGCGGAAGCCCCCGAACGGGTGGTGGACGTCCCAGCCGGAGGTGGTGGTGTTCACCGCGATCTGGCCGCACTCCACCTCGTCCGCGAACCGGTGGGCGGCGCCCAGGTCCCGGGTGAACACGGCGGCGGCGAGGCCGAAGACCGAGTCGTTGACCGCCTCGACCGCCTCGTCGAAGGAGTCCACCGCGCGCAGCGCGACGACCGGGCCGAACACCTCCTCGCGCCAGATGTCGGACTCCGGGGGCACCTCGCCGAGCACGGTCGGGTTGACGTAGCAGCCGTGGCCGAGCGCCTCGTCCGTGGGCCGGTCCCCGCCCGCGAGGACCGTGGCGCCCTGCTCGACGGCGCGTTCGATGTCGGAGAGGACGCCGTCCCGCTGCCTCGCGCTGACCAGCGGACCCATCGTGGTGCCGGCGGCGAGTCCCGGTCCGACCCGCAGGGCGGCGGTCTCGGCGAGGAGCAGCGCGGTGAACTCCTCGTACACCGGCCGCTCGACGATCACCCGGCTGGTGGCCGTGCAGCGCTGTCCGGCCTGCGCGAAGGCGGCGGCTGCCACGGCCCTGGCGGCGGCGCCCAGGTCGGCGTCGGCGAGGACCACGGTGGCGTTCTTGCCGCCGAGTTCGCCCTGGAAGCGGACGTTCGTGTGGGCGAGCGCGGCCCGCAGTCCCTCGCCGACCTCGTTGCTGCCGGTGAAGGTGACGGCGGTCAGGCGCGGGTCGCCGAGCAGCGCGTCGGAGATCTCCGCGCCGCGTCCGGTGACCACGCCCAGGACACCGGCGGGCAGACCCGCGTCGTGCAGGGCGCGGGCCAGGTGCAGGGCGGCCCCCGGTGTGTCGGTGGCCGGTTTGAGGATCGCCGCGTCGCCCGCCGCGAGGCAGGGGGCGAGCTTGCGTGCCGGGGTGATCAGCGGGTCGTTCCAGGGGGTGATCGCGAGGACGACACCGATGGGCTCGCGCTGGTGGTGCGTACGGGTGTCGGGGCGTACGTCGTGCACGAGCGTCCCGTAGCCCTGGCGGGCGATGCCCGCGTAGTACTCCAGGAAGTCGGCGGCCTTGAGGGTCTCGCCGGTCGCCTCGGCACGGGTCTTGCCCATCTCGGTGCTCAGATCCTCGGCGATCTCGGCGACGCGCTCGCGCAGCAGCCGGGCCGCCTCGGTCATGATCCGGGTGCGTTCGAAGGGGCTGGTGCGCTTCCAGACCGCGAAGCCCTGTTCGGCGTGGCCGTAGGCTTCGGTGACGTCGGCGGCGCTCAGCGCGGGAACGCGGGCCACCGGGGCGCGCAGATCGGCGGGGTCGTGGACGTCGATCCACGCGCCGGTCGCCAGCCACTCCCCACCGATGAGGGTTTCCAGGGTTCGCATCAAGATCACTTCTCTCGTCCGCCGCGGTGCGGGGCCGCGGTCAACCGGATGGGACGGCCCTGGGGGCCGCACCGACAACACACGAGCGGGGGCGGGGCCGGCCAGTCCCGCGGCGGCACACATTGCTTGCGCGCCGCACGGGTCGCTCATCAGGGGATTCGTGCTGGAATCGGCGGACCCGACAGCCCGCCCCTCCGGAGGAAACTCATGGCATTCGCCGTCGTCGCCCACTACCGCTGCGCGCCCGCCGACGCCGGCACGGTGCGCGCCGCGCTGCTGAGGATGCGCGAACTGACCCCCACGGAACCGGCGAACCTCGCCTACGAGGTGCACGCCGAGGTGGACAGGCCGGGCTCGTTCGTGCTCTACGAGCGGTACACGGACCGCGCGGGCTTCGAGGCGCACCGGGCGACGGACCACTTCGCGGAGTTCATCGTGGGCATCGTCCTGCCGCTGCTGACGGACCGCACGGTGACGTTCGCCGAGGCGCTCTGAACCGTCGGCCGTGCTCTGAACCCGTCGGCGGGAGTCCCGGTCCCGAGGATCCGTCGGCCGGGAGGCCCCCGTGGCTCCCGGCCGACTCGGCCGCGTGATCAGAACTCGTTGCCCCAGCAGTACCGGGCGAGTGTCTCCACCAGGACCAGTTTGCGGCGCTGGTCCCCGGCGCCGAGGAGCGGTCGCGCCCCGACGTCGGCGAAACCGCGGGACGGCGAGAGGGCCATGTCCTCGATGTCCTTGATCGCGGCGCCGGCGTCGATCCGGGCCAGCACCGTGTCGATCTCCTCCAGTTCCGGAGTGGTCGCGTCCACGACCCCGAGGCACACGTCCCGGTCCTCCGGCAGCGCCCTGAGCAGGTCGAGTTCGGCGGCCGTCCCCCGGTCGTACGGGAGGATCCAGCGGTCGGCGGGGACCTCGCCGTACAACCGCTCGGCCCTGGCCCGGTCCACCGTGTCCGGTGCCCGCCGGCCGGGGCAGACCCCGATCCGTACGCCCTCGGGACGTTCGTCCAGGCGCGCCGCAAGGGCCTCCACGGCGAGCGCGTCCTCGAAGGCCAGCACGCCGGGAGCGGCCGGCTCGGCCGTCAACTGGCCCAGCAGCAAGGGGTTGTCGAGCTGGATCAGCCGGACGCCGCGGGAGACGAGGAGTTCGATCTCCGCGTGGACGATCTCCGCCAGGGCCTCGCCGAGTTCTCGGGCCGAGGACGGACCGCCGGAGCCCGCGAGCGCGGGGTCGAAGGTGGTGGCGGCGAGGTAGGCCGGGGAGGGCAGGGACACCTTGGGCGCGATCACCGTCAGCTCGGTGAGCCGGGCCGCCCGGTCGGCCGCCAGCGGGCCGTCGGCCTTGGGCAGGGCCTCGGCCACCCAGCGGGCCAGACCGTCGGGCCCGGTGTCCCCCGTACGGCGGAAACCGGACACGGCGGCGAGGACGGCACCGCGGAAGTCCTCGTACGGGAAACCGCCGTCCGTGACGACGGTGGAGCGCACCGTGCGCTGGAGGGCGACCGCCTCCCTGACCGCGTCGTCCAGTGCCGCGGGATCGTCGCCCGGGTCCGTGAGGCCGGCCGGGCGGACCAGGCTGCCGTGGTGGTCGATGCGGTAGTTGAACGTGTCCGCCATGGCTCAGGCACCCTTCTCGGCGTTCTCGGCGTTCCGTGCCTTCTCGGCGCTGTCGGTGTTCCAGGTCGCCCCGGCGCCGTCGGTGTTCCAGGTCGCCCCGGCGCCGTCGGTGTTCCGGGTCGCCCCGGCGCCGTCGGTGTTCCGTGCCGTCCCAGCGCCGTCGGTGTTCCGTGCCGTCCCAGCGCCGTCGGTGTTCCGTGCCGTCCCGGCGACGTCGGTGTTCCGTGCCGTCCCGGCGTCCTCGGTGTTCCGGGTCTTCTCGTGGTCGCCGGCCGCCGTGCCCGCGACGCCCCAGGCCGCGAACTCCAGTTCGTAGCCGAGGGATGCGAGGACCTCGTCGGCGACCTGCTGGTCCTCGTCCGCGGTGCCCCCCGCGATGCCGAGTCCGCCGATGATCTCGCCGTCCCTCTTGATGGTGACGCTGCCCTCGGTCGCCATGATCGGCAGGGCGGCGCCCGGCAGTTGGGAGAGCTGCGCGAAGAACACCGGCTGGCTCTCCTGCCACTTCTTCAGCATCCTGCCGGGGCGCTGCATGACGGCCGCGGTGTACGCCTTGGCGCGGGCGATGTCCGGGGTGAGGGGACGGGCGCCGTCGCAGCGGCGGACGCTGATGACGAAGCCGCCCGCGTCCACCACGGCGACACTGACCGCCTTCCCGAGCGCCTGGGCCCGCTTCAGCGCGGCGGCGACGATCTCCTCGGCGGCGTCGAGGGTGAGGCTGCTCATGCGGCTTCCTTCCGTCCGAGGGTGCGGCGCAGGTGGGCGACGGCCTGGTTGTAGGGGCCGGGCGTCTCCCAGTACATGGAGTGCGGGGCGTCCGGGACGATCTCCAGCCGGGAGGCCGGGAGCAGTTCGTGGGCGCGGGTCACGGTCTTCACGCTGAGCACCGCGTCCTTCTCGCCGAGGAGGAAGGCGATCTCGACGCCCGACTCCTCGATGTCCCGCAGCGAGGGGCCGTCGGTGTCGAGATTGCGCAGGTCGGCCATCCTGGCGACGTTGAAGGTGCCCATCTGCTGGAAGAGGAACGTGCGGTCGGCGTGCTCCTGCTGGAAGCGCCGGGTGAGCAGCCGGTCGATGACGGGAAGCTTGACGGCCTCGGCGCGGTCGGCCGCGGCCAGTTCGCGCAGTTCGGGGTGGCTGATGCCACCGAGGGAGTGGCCGAGGACGACGGCCCCGACCCGGTCGGGGCGCAGCAGGCCGGCGCGCAGGGCGGCCACCGAGCCGATGGACTGGCCCACCAGCACCACATCGGTGAGGTCCTCGGCCTCCATGACGGCGAGCACATCGCCCGGGAAGTCCTGGCCGTCGAATTCCGGCATCGAGGAGTCGGACTTGCCGAAGCCGCGCAGGTCCATGGTGACGACGGTGAACTCCGCACGCAGGGCGGCCACTTGCTGCCACCAGGCAGCGTGGTTGCCGCCGCTGCCGTGCACGAAGAGGATCACCGGACCGCTGCCGTGACGTTCGTAGTAGAGGGAGGTGCCGTCGGAGTCGGCGAAAGGCATGGGAGGGAACTCCTGGAGGTACGGGGGGAGGGAATCCTGGCCGCGCGCGCTCAGTGGGGGCGCTTGCCGTGGAAGACCAGCTCGATCATGGTGTGGTCGGGGTCGTGGATGTAGCAGAACTTGGACTGGTTCTCGGGGCGTTCGATCGGCCGGGTGTGCCGGATGCCGAGTTCCTTGAGGTGGGCCAGGAACTCGTCCCAGTCCTCGACCTCGACGGCGAAGTGGTAGGGCGCCATGCGCTCCATCTCCTCGACCGGGGTGAAGTGGAGGTCGAAGTTGCCGCGGGTCATCAGGACGACCCGGGTGTTGGACTTGGGCATGATGCGCTTCATCCCGAAGACGTTCGTGTACCACGCGGCGGTGCGGTCGGGGTCGGTGGTGGGGAAGTTGACGTGGTGGATGTAGAGCGGTGCCTTGCTCATGGGGGATTCCCTTCTGGGTGTACGGGGTTGGAGAGCACGCCGATGCCGCTGATCTCGATGTCGACTCTGTCCCCGGGCTCGATCCGGCAGGTCGACTCGGCGCCCATCCACAGCACGTCACCGGGGCGCATCGTGATGTGCCGGGTGATCTCGACGATGTAGTCGAAGGGGTCGAAGACCATGTCGCCGGTCGGGAACGCGGCCCGTTCCTCGCCGTTGACCCGGAGCGTGGTCGTCTGCGCGAGCGCGTCGACGTCCGTCTCGATCCAGGGACCCATCGGCTTGAACGTGTCGCTGTTCTTGCCGCGCCAGAACGTGCGGTCCCGGTGCTGCCAGTCGCGGGCGCTGACGTCGTTGCCGATCGTCCAGCCGAAGACCGAGGCGCGGGCCTCCTCGTACGTGGCGTGCCGCAGCGTTCGGCCGATGACGGCGACGAGTTCGGGTTCGGCCTCGAACCGGCCGGACACGTCGGCCGGTTTGACGATGGGCGATCCGTGGCCGGTGAGGGCGCTGTTGGCCCGGTAGCCGACTTCGGGGCGCCCGGGGACCTCGGCCCCGCAGTGCGCGATGTGGCGTGGGTAGTTCAGGCCGACGGCGTAGAACACGGGCGGGACGACGGCCGGCAGCCAGACGGCCTCGGCCCGGGGCACGGTTCCGATGACGGTGAGGCCGGGGTCGTCGTCGTACCCCTGCCGCTCCATGGACTTCAGGGGGGATCCGGACAGCAGCTCGATGTCCTCCTCCCTCACGCGGCCCCAGACCGCCCGGCCGCCGGCCGACACTCGGGTGTACCTCATGGTGGTCAGCCCGCCAGAAGGTGGGAGACGCGCTTGGTGACCAGATAGGCCTCCAGCGCCTCGGGTCCGCCCTCCCTGCCGTAGCCGCTGTCCTTGACGCCGCCCGAGGGTGCCTCGGGGACCGAGCCGCCGCAGTGGTTGATCGAGAGGATGCCCGCCTCCAGTTCGCGCACCAGGTGTTCGGCGGTGGCCGCGGACTCGGTGAAGCCGTACGCGGCGAGACCGTAGGGCAGTTCGTTCGCGGTGCGCAGCGCTTCGTCGAGGTCGCCGAACGCGCTGATGGGCGCGAGCGGCCCGAACGGTTCCTCGCGCATCAGGTCCGCGTCCGGGGCCACGTCGGTGAGAACGGTCGGCGCGAAGAAGTAGCCGGCGCGGTCCAGGCGTTCGCCGCCGGTGCGGACGGTGGCGCCACGGCGTACGGCGTCGGCGGTCAGGCGTTGCATCGCCCGGAGCCGGCGTTCGTTGGCGAGGGGGCCCATGGTGGTGCCCTCGGTCAGGCCGTCGCCGACGACGACCGCCTCGGCCGCCATCACGAACTCGGCGGTGAAGTCGTCGACGAGGCTCTCGTGGACGAGGAAGCGGCTCGGGGAGGTGCAGACCTGGCCGGCGTTGGCGAATTTGGCCTGGGCGGCGCGGCGGGCGGCTCGGGCGGGGTCGGCGTCCGCGCACACGATCACCGGGGCGTGGCCGCCCAGTTCCATCAGGGACGGTTTCATGACCTCGCCCGCCGCGGCGGCCAGGAGTTTGCCGACGGGGACCGAGCCGGTGAAGGCGACGAGGCGGATGACGGGCGAGGCGATCAGGTGGGCCGACACCTCGGCCGGTTCGCCGAAGACGAGGTTGAGGACGCCGTCCGGCAGTCCGGCGTCCACGAAGCAGCCGACGAGGGCGGCGGCCGTGGCCGGGGTCTCCTCGGAGGCCTTGATGACGATGGAGCAGCCCGCGGCGAGGGCCGAGGAGATCTTGCGCATGGGTCCGCCGGCCGGGAAGTTCCAGGGGACGAACGCGGCGACGGGGCCGATCGGTTCACGGCGTACGGACAGCAGGGTGCCCGGGGCGGAGGGGATGATGCGGCCGTAGGCGCGGCGGGCGTCGTCGGCGTGCCAGCGCAGGGTGTCGGCGACGCGGAGTGCCTCCCCGGTGGCCTCGGCGAGGGGCTTGCCCTGTTCGAGGGTCATGATCCGGCCGACCTCGGCGGCCCGCTCGGTGAGCAGGTCGGCGGCGGTGTGCAGGATCGCGGTGCGCCGGGCGACGGGGGTGTCGCGCCAGGTCCTGAATCCCCGTGCGGCGGCGTCGAGTGCGCGGTCGAGGTCGGCGGTGGTGGCGAGGGGGACCTGTCCGATCACCTCTTCGGTGGCCGGGTCGACGATCGGGGCGGTGCGTCCGGTGCCGCCCGGGCACCATTGCCCCGCTATGTGCAGGCGGACGGCGGGATAGCCGTGGTCGGTGGTCATGGGTGGGAGCCCTCTCAGGCCGGCGGACGAGACGGTGGGAGCCCGCGGCGCGGAGGCCGGGGGTGGGGCGGGGGGCCGGGCGCCGGTCAAGAGGCGGAGGCGTCCCGCTGGTCGCGGTTGGTGCGCAGGGCCCAGATGTGGTGCGGCGGGGTGGTCGTGTGGACGCGGGTCTCGTACGAGTCGTCGACCCGGTCCATGTCGGCGGCGTACTCGACGCGCCCGCCGCAGGGCGCGTGCAGGAAGCGGAAGACGTTGGAGCCGACCGTGTGGCGGCCGAGTCTGCGGGCCTCGCGCCAGCCCCGGTCGATCATGTGGTTGCCTCCCTCGACGACGTCGTCGAAGCCGGGGACCTCGTAGGCGATGTGGTTGATGCCCGCCTTGTCGGGGCGGTGGCAGAGCAGCATGGTGTGCTGGTCGTCGTCGCCCGGTGCCCGCATGAAGACGCCCATGGGTTCGACGACGTCGGTCGGCCGGAAGCCGAGGCGGTCGACGTAGAAGGCGACGGCCTCCTCGCGGCCCTCCTTGCGGATGTTGAGCGCCACATGGCACATGCGCAGCGGGCGGACGCGGGTGATCGGTTCCAGCGCGGTGTTCCAGCGGGTGACGCTGCCCAGCGCGTTGGCGGGCCGGGGCGTGACGTCGGCGGGCCGGGGCCGGGCGAGGGTCAGACCGGCCCCGAAGCCCGTCTCGTCCACGGTGTGGAACACCCCCGCGACGTCCTGCCGGACCGGGCGGTCACGGCCGGCCGCGGCGACCAGGCGCGCCAGCTCCTGGGGGGTGTCGACGCCCCAGACCACTTCCCGCAGGGTGGGTCCGTCCTCCACCGGGGGCGGGAGCAGCGTGCCCGGTGCGGTGTCGAGGCGGAGGGTCTGGCCGGTGCGGGTCTCGAACACCGCGTGCTCGTCGGTCCGTTCCTGCGGGAAGAGCCCGAAGTCGTCGAAGAACCGGACGCATTCGCCGAGGTCGTCGATGCCGTAGGTGACCGATTCGATTCTCTGGATTCCCATGGGTTCCTCGTTTCGCGGGTCGCCTGGTGAGCGTAGGTTTCGGGCTCCGGCCGGCTCAACGGTCCGGGCTCGACGGAATGCGCAATCGTTTCTTGCGGCCGGGGAATGCCGTGCGGACAGGTCCGCTCGGACAGCTCCGTTCGGACTCCGCGTGGGCGGTTCCTAGGGGCGGATCGCCGGAATGGGATTCTGGGAGAACCACGCGGTGAGGAAATCCAGGAAGACGCTGACCTTGCGCGGAGTGCCCTGCCCGGGGCCGTAGATCGCGTACAAGGGGCGTTCGGGGACCGCGAGTTCGGGGAGCAGGACCTGGAGATCGCCCGAGATGAGATCGTCGTACGCCGGCCGCTGGGGCAGCAGGGCGATACCGCGTCCGTGTACGGCGGCCTTCTGCAGGGCGATGTAGGAGTTCGACGAGAAGGCGACGTTGCGGATCTTGTGCAGGGTGGAGGCGTGGCCGTGGCCGATGCGCCAGACCGGGTCGTTGACGTGCACGAGGCACTCGTGGGCGGCGATCTCGTTCGGCTCGGTGAGCGGTCCCCCGCGTTCGAGGTACTTCTCGGAGGCGCACAGGACGAACGGCAGTGAGGCGATCTTCTTGAGGCGGACGCTGGAGTCCCTGAGATCCCGGGTGTGGAAGGCCACGTCGAATCCGCTGTCGAGGAAATCGTAGGTCCGGTCGGACATGCCGCCCAGTTCGAAGCGGACCTGGATCTTCGGGTGGGAGGCGGAGAACGCCGCTATCGCGTCACCGAGGTCCAGACTCCCGATCCATTTGGGGCAGATGATGCTGAGTGTGCCCTCGGCGCGGTCGTGGAGCTGGGCTATCCCCGCGTCCTCGGCCTCGATCTCCTCCAGGATGCGCGCGGCGAAGTCGGCGTAGCGCTGCCCGGGTTCGGTGAGGCTGACGGAACGGGCCGTGCGGTTGACCAGTCTGACGCCCACCTGCCGTTCCAGTTCGGCGACATGGCGTGAGACCAGGGAGCCGGAGGAGCCCAGTTTCTTGGCGGCGCCGTTGAAGCTGCCGACCTGTGCGACGGTGACGAAGCTGTGCATGAGGAGCAGGCGGTCCATGTTTCCCTCCGGAGGCCCACGACTGCCAGGGGTGGGCCCCGGCGGCGGTGCCGGTGTTCGGGTGTGCGGGCGGTACGTCCTTCCCCAGGGGGCAGGTCTCACTGCGGTGCGGGCCCTTGTCGCGCCGGTCCGGAATGCCCCTGCGGGCGGCTCTGCGAGGACATTCCAGGGACGACGGGACGGGTGGCTCGGGACGCGCTGAGGAAGGCGCCGCTCACCGTGCGGGCGCTATGAGGTGGGGCAGTACTGCGGGGCCTTGGTCAGGTTGTCCTTGGTGACCAAGAGAAGTGGAATGTTGGCAATCTTGTCAACCTTTTCTTTGCCCAGGAGACCGATGGCGCTCTTCACCGCCGTCCGGCCGATGACCATGGCCGAGTTGGCCACGGTGGCGGAGAACCGGCCGTCCTTCACGGCGGCCAGCCCCTCGTCGGTGCCGTTGACGGTCACGATCTTGACGTCCTTCGCGCCGGCGGCGTCGAACGCCTTGCGGACGGCGAAGCCCATCTCCTCGTTGGCGACGAAGGCGTAGTCCAGGTCCGGGTGCGCCTGGATCATGTTCTCGGCGACCTCCTGGGCCTTGACCGGGTTGAACATGCCGGGCTGGTTCGCGACGACCTTCGCGGTGGCCGGCAGTTCGTTGGTGAACCCGCCCACGAGCAGGTCGGAGGCCGCACCGGGCGCTCCCGCGACCACACCGACCTTCACGTTCCCGCCGTCGGCGTCCTTGCCGACCCAGTCGGCGTCCAGGGCGCCCACCTTCTGGAGGTCGACGACGGCCGCGCCGAGGATGTCGTTCGCTTCGTTGGGGGCGACGGAGGTCAGGTAGATCGGAATGCCGGAGGCCTTGGCCTTGGCTATGTCGCCGTCGAGCGAGTCGACGTTGACGGTCTGCACGATCAGCGCGTCGACATCGCGGGAGATCATGTCCTCGATGTTGGACAGTTCGGTCCCGGCGTTCTGGTGGGAATTGGCCGTGTAGACCTTGGCGCCTTCCGACTTCGCCGTCTGCTCGACGGCCTTCTGCAGACAGGTGTGGAACGCGGTGTCGGCGCCGTTGACGAATCCGAGGGTGACGGAACCGGAACTCGCCCCGGCCGAACCGGTGTTGTCGTTCTTCGCACAGCCGCTCAGCACCAGGGTGGTACCGGCGGCCGCGGCGATCAGGGCGCGGCGGGAACGGACGGAAAGTCTCATGGTCGTACGCCTTTCATGACGGGAAGAGGGCAGGGCGGATCGCCTTCGGAAAGCGGAGAAGGAAATCGCCTGCGCCGTGCGGGAGTTGGTGAGGTGCGCGGGGCGGCGTCAGTTCCGTGTGGAACGGGACTTGTGGAACTCGTTGGCGACGGCCGCGACGAGCAGGACCCCGCCCACGGAGACCGGCTGGTAATTGCTGGAGACCTGAAGGAGGTTCAGCGCGTTGGCCACGACGCCGAGGAGCACGACGCCGAGCGCGGTACCGATCACGGTGCCGTGGCCGCCGGCCAGCGAGGTACCGCCGATGACCACCGCGGCCACGGCGGTGAGCTGAAGGGAGAGCCCGCCCGTGCCGGGGCTGCTGGAGCCGAGCCGGGACAGCAGCATCAGACCGGCCAGACCGGACAGGGCGCCGGTGACGGCGTACAGCGTGAGCTTGCGCGCGGTGACGTCGATGCCGCTGAGCCTGGCCACGTGCTCGTTGCCGCCGATGGCGTAGGCGTCCCGGCCGAACACGGTGAACCGCATGATCAGAGCCGTCGCGAGAAGGACCAGGACGGCGAGGACGAGCAGGTAGGGGATGCCGAGGATCTTGTCGTTGCCCAGCGGGAACATCCGGGTGCCGATGGAGACGCTGACGCTGTCGAGCACGAGCAGCGCGACACCGTCGAGCAGGGTGGCCGTGGCCAGGGTGACGACGAAGGGGGCGACGTTGGTGAACGTCACGACGAGCCCGTTCACCAGGCCGATCGCCGTGGCGAGAGCGATCGTGGCGCCCACGGTGAAGACGGTGGAATGGCCGTGCGACAACAGCTGCGCGCCGAGCGCGGTCGTGACGGAGACATTGCTGCCCATGGAGAAGTCCATGCCGCCCGCGGTCATGAGCAGGGTCAGGCCGGCGGCGATCACGGCGGTGACGCTCACCTGCCGCAGGATGTTGATCACGTTCGTGTCGGTGGCGAACGCGTCGGTCCGCAGCACGGTGGCCACCACCACGACGACCAGGACGGCGGTCAGGCCGGTGTGCGGGGCACGGCGCAGAGCACCGAGCCGGTTCCCCGGCCGCCTCCGGCCGTGCGAGTCCGCGATCCCCGGGGCATCGGGAAGTGTCTTGACGCTCACTGGGGCTGACCTCCGAGTGCGGTGGCGACGAGTTCGTCGCGGGTGATGGCGGTGATGTCGTGCTCGGCGACCGGGCGGCCCGCTCTGACGACGATCACCCGGTCGGCGAGCCGCATGACCTCCTCGGCGGACGAGGACGCGAGCAGCACGGCCGCGCCGCGCGAGGCGAGGTCGTCGATCAGGGTGTGGATGTCGGCCATGGCGGCGATGTCCACGCCGTTCGTGGGGTCTTCGAGGAAGCAGGCGACCGGCTCGGTCTGCAGCCACTTGGCGAGCAGCACCTTCTGCTGGTTGCCGCCGGACAGGGCGCTCACGGGCGGGTTGCCGGCGAGCGAGACGACTCCGTAGCTGCGCCGCAACGGCCGTGCGCGGCGGGCGAGTTCGCCTCGCCGGTGCAGGCGTCTGCGGGCGAAGCGGTCGCCGGCGAGCATCAGGTTCTCGTCCAGGGACATCCCCGGGACCAGTCCGAGGGCCCGTCGGTCGCCCGTGACGCAGCGCAGTCCGCCGGCGAGCGAGGCGTGCACCCGGCCGAACGGCACCGGGGCGCCGTCGACGAGGAGTTCGCCGGAGTCGGGGCGGCGGCGGCCGGAGAGCAGGTCGAAGAGACGGGACTGCGCGTCGCCGGCCGGTCCGAGAACCGCGACGATCTCACCCCTGCGCACCTCGACGTCGAGGCCCCGGACGGCCCGGCCGTCGCTGAGCGCGCGGACCGCGAGGCCGATCTCGTCCTTGGGGGCGGGGCGTTCGGAGCGGCGCGAGACGACGTCCCGGCCGACCATGGCGCGCACCAGCGAGTCCGGGTCGAGCTCGGCGGCCGGCACGCTGCGCACCACGGCTCCGTCGCGGAGCACGGTGAGGCGGTCCGCGACGGCCATCACCTCGTCGATGTAGTGCGAGATGTAGACGACGGCGACACCGTCGTCGCGCAGGGTGCGCACCAACTCCCTGATCTGCTGGGCGGCTTCCGCGCTCAGACAGGCGGTCGGCTCGTCGAGGACGAGGATCCGGCCGCCGCGGCGTACCTCGCGGGCCACCTCGACCATGGTCTGCTCGGCGACGCTCAGCGAACCCGCCGTCCGCTCCACGTCGATGTCGATGCCGAGCCCCGAAAGGGCCCGCGCGGCCTCGGACTTGAGCGTCCTCCAGTGCACCGCGCCACGCCGGGTGGGCAGGTCGCCGAGCATGACGTTCTCCGCGACGGTCAGACCCATCGCCAGTTCGCGGCGCTGGGGGACGGAGGCGATGCCGAGCCGTCGGGCCCTGCGTACGGTCAGTTGGTGCTGGGTGTGTCCGTCGACCTCGACGGTGCCGGAGTCGGCCTGGTGCACCCCGGAGAGGATCTGCACCAGCGTCGACTTCCCGGCGCCGTTCATGCCCATCAGCGCGTGGACCTCGCCGGGGTACAGGTCGAGGTCGACGTCCGTGAGCGCGGCGGCGCCGCCGAAGCTCTTGGTGACACCGCGGACGCGGAGTACGGGTCCGCGGGCGGTCCCGGCGCCGCCGGCCGTCGTCGTCGGGGTCCTTGGGGTCACGGCGGCGCCTCCTTGCGCGTCCCGGTCCGTGAGGGTGGTCACGGCCGCGGTCCGTCGTCGTGGCCGTGACGCCCGTGGCCGCGGATGTCGGGGAACGGGGGCTCGCGGTCGGCCTGGAGGTCCACCTGGAAGGTGTTCAGGCACATCCCGAGCATGGTGAAGTTCCCGAGCGCGCCGATCGTGTCCACCAGGCCCTTCGGGCCGAAGTGGCCGAGCGCCCGGGCGAAGGTCTCGTCGCGGACGAAGTGCTCTTCGAGGACCTCCCGGCAGAACTGGTAGAAGGCCTGGTCGGCCTCGTCGTCGAAGACCGCTTCGCGCCTCTCGGCGACGGCCTTGACGGCGGCCTCGGGGACACCCGCCTCGATCGCCTGGTCCACGTGCGCGTTCCAGGAGTACTGCGCGTCCCAGTTCCGGGCGGCCATCAACAGGGAGAGTTCGCGCAGGTGCTTGGGCAGACTGCAGTCGAACCGGGCGAAGGCGCCGAGGGATTCGGCGCGCTCGCACATCTCCGGGCTGTGCAGCCAGACCCGGAAGGGACCGCGGACGGCGCCGCGCCGGCCGGCGATGCGGGCGGCCAGTTCCCGCTGGCGCGGTTCCATGTCCTCATCGGTCAGAACGGGGAGCCTCATGTGGCTGCTACCTGCCTTTTCTTTCCGGCGTGTTTCCGGCACGTACGGGGATGCCGTGCGATGCCAGCCGACGGTACAGCCGGGTGCGGGAAGCTCACCCTTCCCGGAACGCAAGGTAAAACTGCACGCCGGACGGCACCCGTTCGCGGGAACGCGACCTAACGTCGGTCGACGCATCACCGTCGACGGGAGAGGAACTCCGGATGACCACGATCATCGAAGCCGCGTCCGTGCCCCCGCTGGACCGGGGCGGCGCCGTCGTGACGACGCCGCTCGTCACCACCCGCTCGGCGGGCGGGGAGAACCGCATCACCAGCGGGATGAGCGTCTACCCGGTCGGCTCCGGAGCGCCTTTGCACTCCCACAACTGCGACGAGCACGTGACGATCCTGGAGGGCGAGGCGGAGGTGGTCGTCGACGGCGAGGTGACGAAGCTGAGGCGGTTCGACACCACGTACGTCCCCTCCCCCGTTCCTCATCTCTTCAGGAACATCGGCGACGGCCCGCTGCGCATCCTGTGGGTCTACTCCTCGGGCCATGTGACCCGTACGTTCACCGCGACCGGGAAGACCGTCGAACACCTCTCGGACGAGGACCGGATGGGCTGACGCGAGGACGGCCCCGCCCTTCTCGGGCGGGGCCGTCTTCAGGGGCCCTCCTCAGCGCCGTCCTCAGAGGCCGTCCTCAGAGGCCGTCCTCAGGAGCGGGACCGCTCGGGGTCACCGGGCGGGCACTCCTTGGACGGGGGCCGGGGCCAGACCGGCGGGACGGGTGGTGAACACGCCCCGGCCCTGGGTCCGGCTGCGCAACCGGGTCGCGTAGCCGAAGAGTTCGGCCAGCGGCACGGTCGCGGTGATCACCGACGTACTCCCGCGGGTGAGCGAGCCCGAGACCCTGCCGCGCCGGGCCGCGAGGTCGCCGAGCACTCCGCCCACGGCTTCCCCGGGCACGGTGACGGTGACCTCGGCCACCGGCTCCAGCAGGACCATCGCACTGGCGCGCAGCGCCTCACGCAGCCCGAACCGGCCGGCCGCGCGGAACGCCATCTCCGAGGAGTCCTTCGCGTGGGTCGCCCCGTCGGTGAGGGTGACGCGCAGTCCGGTCACCGGGTGACCGCCGAGGGGACCCTCGGCGAGCGCGTCCCGGCAGCCCGCCTCCACGGCACGGACGTACTCCTGCGGCACCCGGCCGCCGGTGACCGTCGAACGGAAGACGAAGCCCGTCACCGTCTCCCCGGCACCGCCGGGGTCCGTCCCCAGCGGCTCCACGTCGAGGACGACATGGGCGAACTGCCCGGCGCCGCCGTCCTGTTTGACATGCCGGTACACCAGACCCGACACCCCGCGGGCCACCGTCTCGCGGTAGGCCACCCTCGGCCGCCCGACGGCGACGTCGAGCCCGTGGGCGCGCCGGATCTTCTCCACCGCCACCTCCAGATGCAGTTCTCCCATTCCCGACAGCACCGTCTGCCCGGTCTCGGGGTCGGTGCGGACGACCAGCGAGGGGTCCTCCTCGGCCAGCCGCGCCAGAGCCGACACCAGCCGGTCGGTCTCGGTGCTCCTGCGCGCCTCGACCGCCATGGACACCACCGGATCGGCGACGACCGGCGGTTCGAGGAGCAGCGGTGCCCCGGGGGCGCACAGGGTCGCCCCGGTCCGGGCGGACTTCGGCCCGATCACGGCGACGATGTCACCGGCCACCGCGCGCTCCAACTCCGCGTGGCGGTCGGCCCGTACGCGCAGGATGCGGGCGATCCGCTCGGTGCGTCCCGTGCCGGCGTCCAGCACCGTCTGTCCCTTCGCCACCGTGCCCGAGTAGACACGCAGGTACGTCATCCGTCCGGTCGCGGTGGCGTTCACCTTGAACACCAGGCCCGCGAACGGTGCCGCCGGGTCCGCCGCCCGTTCCCGCTCCGCGCCGTCGTGCGTGCCGCGGACGGCGGGCACGTCGAGCGGCGAGGGCAGGTAGGCCACCATGGCGTCCAGCAGCGGTTCGACACCGCGGTTGCGGTAGGCCGAGCCGCACAGCACCACGACGCCCTCACCGCTGCGGGTCAGGTCGCGCAGCGCGGACGACAGGGTCCGCGCCGAGAGGGTGGAGCGGGCGCAGAACTCCTCCAGGGCCGCCGGGTGGAGTTCCGCCACCGCCTCCTCCAGGAGCCGGCGCCGGCGCCGGGCCTCCTCCAGCAGGTCCCGCGGCACCGGGATCTCCTCGGCGGCGTCGGCGCCGTCGGCCCACACCAGGGCGCGCATCCGCAGCAGATCGACCACGCCGGTGAAGGCGTCCTCGGTGCCGATCGGCAACTGGACGACCAGGGGCGCCGGATGCAGCCGCTCGCGGATCGAGTCGACGGCGGTGTCCAGGTCGGCGCCCGCGCGGTCCAGCTTGTTCACGAAGGCGATCCGCGGGACACCGTGCCGGTCGGCCCGCCGCCACACCGACTCGCTCTGCGGCTCGACGCCCGCGACGGCGTCGAACACCGCGACGGCTCCGTCGAGGACGCGGAGCGAGCGCTCCACCTCGTCGGAGAAGTCGACGTGGCCGGGGGTGTCGAGCAGGTTGATCCGGTGGCCGTCCCAGGCGCAGGTGACGGCCGCGGCGAAGATGGTGATGCCGCGGTCGCGTTCCTGCGGGTCGAAGTCGGTGACGGTGGTGCCGTCGTGGACCTCGCCCCGTTTGTGGATGGTGCCGGTGAGGTAGAGGATCCGTTCGGTCACGGTGGTCTTCCCGGCGTCGACGTGGGCGAGGATGCCCAGGTTGCGGACGACGGCGAGGGGGCCGGTGACGGGGTCGGTGAGGTGACGGTGCAGGTCGGTACGCACGGCCGAGGGCCTTTCGGACGATCCGGAAACGGGTCGGCGCGAATCCCGGACGACACGCCTGGGATCAGGCGGTGGCGTACCTCCGGCGGGCACGGCGCGCGGCGACCGGGCGTGCGGTCGCCGCCGTGCGGGCGGAGGTCAGTGAGTCGTCGCGGGCGTCCGGTTCCGGCCGCGCAGCCGGTACCGGGCCCCCGAGGACACGAGGATCACCTCGTACTGTGACGGGGGGACGACGACAGCGGTGCGGTAACGCACGGCCCGGCTCCCCTCGTTCGTCACGGCGCACACGACACCTCGAGCGGTGGTGTGCGATTCCGTGGCGAGTGTAGGGAACAGGACCGGGGCTCGGCACCGGGTTTTCCATGACTGATCCGGCGGGCCGGGGGCTGGGCACCCGTTTTCCGTGACCGATCCGGCGGGCCGGGGGCTGGGCACCCGTTTTCCGTGACCTGCCCGCCGAGCCGGTGCTGTGCAACGGCTCGGTCGCGGCTCCGCCCCTGGCCGGATCCGCCGTTCGCGATACCTTTCGCCCTGTCAGAGCCCCTTGGGCATCAGCGGTTGTGCGAGGTCAGGATGGTCATGAGCGAGGAAACGATCGTCGAAGCGGCGCCCGGAGTCCATCTGGTGCACGGCAGCAACACGAACTGGGTGGTGCTGTCCGAGGGCGACTCCGTCACCCTGATCGACACCGGCTATCCCGGGGACCGCGAGAAGCTCCTGGCGTCGCTGAAGACCCTCGGCCACGCGCCCGAGGCGGTGACCGCCGTGCTCATCACCCACGCCCACAGCGACCACCTCGGCTCCGCCGAGTTCCTGAACCGCACCTACGGCACTCCGGTCCAGCTCCACGAGACCGAGGTGCCGCACGCGCGCCGCGAGTTCCTCCACCAGGTGAGCGTCGGACAGGTGTTGCGGCAGGCGTGGCGCCCCGGCGTGCTGCCCTGGATGGTGCACGCCCTGCGCTCCGGCGGCACGGCGGACGTGGCCATGACGAAGCCCGAGGCCTTCCCGAACACGGGCCCGCTCGACCTGCCCGGGCGGCCCGTCCCGGTGCACACGCCGGGCCACACGCCCGGTCACTGTGTCTACCACCTGCCCGAAGCCGGCGTACTGATCTCCGGTGACGCCCTGGTGAGCGGTCACCCCACCTCGCGGATACGGGGTCCCCAGCTTCTGCCCAGGATGTTCGACACCGAGCGCGCCGAAGCGCTCGCCTCGCTCGAACGGATCGAGGCCCTCGCCGCCGACGTGCTGCTGCCCGGACACGGGCCCGTGCACCGCGCTTCGGTGGGCCGCGCGGCTCAGCGCGCCCGGGAGCTGGCCGGCTGACCGGGCCCCGCGGCGGGGGCCGTCCGACGGCTCGCTCACTCCGACAGCAGGAACGCCGTCTCCACCAGGGCGATGTGGCTGAACGCCTGCGGCGCGTTGCCCAGTTGGCGGCCGGCGTCGGGGTCCCACTGCTCGGAGAGCAGACCGAGGTCGTTGCGGATGTCCAGCACGCGTTCGAACACCTCCGTGGCCTCCTCCCGCTGTCCGGTCGCGGCGAGCGCGTCGGCGTACCAGAGGGAACACGCGACGAAGGCGCCCTCGCCGCCGGGCATCCCGTCCACTCCGTGCACGCCCCGCCCGTTCGGCGCGTACCGGCGCACGAACCCGCCGTCGGTCAGCTCCCGCATCGCCCGCACGGTGCCGCGCACCCTGTCGTCCCCGGCGGGCAGGAAACCCAGCCGGGGGATCAGGAGCGCCGAGGCGTCCAGGGCCCGCGAACCGTAGGACTGGACGAACGACCCCCGTTCCGCGTCCCATCCCTCCCGGCACACCTCGCGGTGCATCTCGTCCCGCAAGGCACGCCAGACGTCCGAGGACCCGTTCCTGCCGAGCAGTTCGCCCATCCGCAGCGCGCGGTCCGCCGCCACCCAGGCCATCACCTTGGAGTGGACGAACTGCCGCGCCGGGCCGCGTACTTGCCACAGTCCCTGGTCCGGCTCGCGCCAGTGCAGGCGGAGCTGGTCCATCATGGCCTCCACCAGGCTCCACACCTGGCGGGGCATGGGGATGCCGGCCCGCAGCGACAGCACGAGCGCGTCGAGCACGTCGCCGTACACGTCGAGCTGGAACTGGCTCATGGCCGAGTTCCCGAAGCGGACCGGCCGCGAGCCCTCGTAGCCGGGCAGCCACGGCGCCTCCGTCTCCCGGAGCAGCCGCTGTCCGCCGACGCCGTACACGGTCTGGAGCCGGGCGGGGTCCCCCGCGACGGCCCGCAGCAGCCAGCCCAGCCAGGCCGTGGCCTCGTCGCGGTAGCCGCCGCGCAGCAGGCAGGACAGCGTCAGCGCGGAATCACACAGCCAGCAGAAGCGGTGGTCCCAGTTGCGCTCGCCGCCGATGCAGCCGGGCAGCGAGGTCGTCGGGGCCGCGACGATGCCCCCGGTGGGCGCGTAGGTGAGCGCCTTGAGTGTGATCAGGGACCGCACGACGGCGTCGCGCCAGGGCCCTTGGTAGGTGCACCGGGCGGTCCAGCGCCGCCAGAAGTCAGCGGTCTCCTTGAGCACCGTCTCCGCCGGAACGGACAGCGGAGCGGGGGGTTCCGGCACGTACGAGGGTGCCCACACGAACGTCAGTGTCGTCCTGCGCCCGGCCGGGACCGTGAAGTCGTGGACGGTGGAGGTCTCGCCGCCGGGTCGCGCCTCCAGGCCCTCGGTGTTCAGCCACACGGCGTCCGGCCCCGCGACCGCGACCGTGCAGGCCTCACCGGCCTGGATCCACGGCACCACCCTGCCTTGGTGGAAGCGCAGCCTCAGTTCGCTGCGCATGGTCACGGAGCCCGAGAGGCCTTCCACCATGCGTACGATGCACGGAAGCTGACTGCGCGGCGGCATGAAGTCGATGACACGGACGGCACCCGTGGGCGTCTCCCAGCGGGACTCCAGGACGAGCGTGTCAGGCCGGTAGGCGCGGCCCGTGCAGGAAGCGCGCACCGCTCGGGAGGCCGGCGCGATCCGCCAGAAGCCGTTGTCCTCCGTGCCCAGCATCGCGGCCAGACAGGCCGGGGAATCGAACCGGGGCAGACACAGCCAGTCGATGGAACCGTCTCTGCCGACCATGGCAGCGGTTTCCAGATCGCTGATGAGGGCGTAGTCCTCGATGGGTGCGTTCATGATCGAAGCCGCGCTGCCGTGTGCATTGCCGCTTCTGCAGGATACGTCCGTGATACGGGAGTTCGCCTCCTGGCCCCGTCACGAGACCGTCCCGCGGCGAACGGCTCGGACGGCACATCGCGGTTCCCGCGAACCGGACCCCGCCGTGGACCGTCATCGGACTCGGCGGCGCCGCTGGAGAACATGACGACCTACCGGATCGGCGCCGCGTCCCGGCTGCCCGGCTGCCCGGCTGCCCGGCTGCCCGGCTGCCCGGCTGCCCGGCTGCCCGGTGGACACGGACGTGATCGCCGAGGTGTTCACCCCGCTCACCGACCGGCTCACGGTCGGCCGGGTCCCGTCGGACCCGACCCTGCCGGACTACGGAGACTCCGGCAGGGGCCTGCTGACCGGGGTCGCGGCCGCCCGCGCGGACTCAGCCGAGTTCCAGTGACGTCACCCCGTACACACGGTCGCCCGCGAACTCCCTGACCGGCCCGGTGTACATGCGGGCCGTCTCGAAGGAGGGGCTCAGACCGAGCTTCTCGACCAGAGCGACGGCCGCCGAGTTCGCCTGGGGCACGTCGACGGAGAGCGCCCTGCCGTCCGCCTCGGCGGCGAGCGCGGAGAACAGGGCTCGGGCGTCGTCGGCGGTGTCGGCGAACAAGGGGCCGACCCGCAGGGAGTCGCGCGCCGGACGGATCACGGCGTAGCCGCTCAGCCGGCCGTCGTCCGTGTGCCGGACGAAGGTGCGGTGCCTGGGGGCCGTCAGCCACGACCCCAGGAACACCGGCCGGTCGGCCGGGTAGCAGGCGCTGTCGTACGCCGTGATCGCCTCGTGGTCCGCGGCTCCGGCCGCGCGCACGCCCGCCGGTTCCTCCCCGGCCGGAGCCACACCGGTGAACCGGGCGGTCCGGTAGGCGAGTTCGAAACCGGACTTGCGGTAGTTGTCCTGCTGCGCGACCACCCCGTCGAGGCCGACGGTCCGGCCGCCCGCGTGGGCGAGAGCCGTCTCCCAGGTGGCGAGGCCGTAGCCGTTCCCGCGCAGATCGGGGCGTACGAGATAGAAGCCCAGGAAGGCGTAGTCGGCGCTGTAGTTGACCACCGAGATGGCCGAGACCGGCTCCCCGTCGACGCGTCCGAGGAAGAAGCCCCCGGAGTCCTGCGCGAAGAAGCTCACGCCGTCGGACAGGCCGGGATTCCACCCCTCGTCAGCGGCCCAGCCGCCGACGACCTTCCAGTCGTCGAGCGTGGCCTGGCTGACGACGAGGCCGTCGGGTCCCGGAGAGGTCATGGGGCACTCCAATGCGTACGGGTCGGATGCGCGCCGGCATACGGCCGCGCGGTACGCCGGCCGGCCGGTCGCGCAGCATCCTTCCCGATCTCCGTGCCGCTCGCAGCGACAGGCACCGCGCACCGGAAGGGATTCGGCCACCTCCGCGCACACCCCCGGCCCGACACCGTCACCATGCGCTCGAAGGAAGCTCCACCGGTCACCCGTCCGATGGAGCCTCCCGTTCGTGACCGCCTCGGGTCAGCGCACCGCGCCGGGCCGGAACCTGCGGAACAGCACGGCGCCGCCCAGCAGCATCGCCGCGCTCGCCGCGATGGCCGGCATCGCGCCGTCCGCGCCCGTATGGGCGAGGGCGGCCACGGCCTCACCCCTCTCCGTGACCCGCTCCGGGCCCGCGGTGGCGGGAACCGCGGCCGGGGTGGACGGCCTCGGGGCGGGCTTCACGCCGGGGTGGGCCTGCACGGGCTTGGCACCCGAGGTGTTGACCGACTCGTTCCCGACGGCCGGGTTGCCGAGGCCCACCGCCGTCACGGAGTTGCCGCTGACGTTGACCGGAAGATCCACCGGGAGCTGCAGGCCGTTGCCCGAGAGCACACCCGCCGAATCCTTTCCGCGGCCGTGCGCGACCGCGCCCCCGCCATCGCCATCGCGGCTGCCGCCGACCGTGCCGCCACGATGGGCGGTGCCACCGTGCGCTCCGGCTCCACCGTGCCGCACGCCGCCGGTCGCGGCGGTGCCACCGCCCTGGTTGGCGCAGCGGGCGCCCGCGGCGGGGTTGAGCAGCCCGGCCACGTTCACCGTGTTCCCGCACAGGTTCACGGGCACGTGCACGGGGAGCTGGACGGTGTTGCCGGAGATCAGGCCGGGCGAGCCTGCCGCCGCACCGTCCGCCGCGGAGTCGGCGTGCGCCGGCATGGCCGCGGCCAGCGCGCCCGATGCGGCGGCCACGGCGATCAAACCATTTCGGGTCACCCGTTTCATGCGTTCACTGCCTTCCTGACAACGACGTGGGCGATCGCCCACATTGCCAAGAACGCCTGCGGACCATCCGAGTTATGGCTTATCGGCCTTTCACCCCTTCGAGCGTCCCGTATTTCGAACGGCCGTCTCACCCCGTACGGGACAGCGGCGCAGCGTAGGGGACGACGGCCGGTTCCGCTCGCCCGGAGGCGTGCCCCAAAAGCCGCGTCTATCGTGATCCGGGAGGTATCGCCGGTCCACCGCAGGCGACCCTGGAGGCAGGCATGCTGTCCGTGCACCAACGCTTCGCGGTCGCGGGAGCCGCCACCGCGACGCTGACCCTGCTGGCGGCGGGTCTGCCGACGACGGCGACCGCCGACGACGGGCCAGGCCTGTCCCGCTTCCGGCACCAGAAGGTCACGTGGGCGGCCTGCAAGGGCGAGGGCATGCCCAAGGACCTGCAGTGCGGCAAGGTCACCGTCCCCCTGGACTACGCGCGGCCGGGCCGGGGCACGCTCGACCTGGCGCTGGCCCGCTACCGGGCGACGGGCCACTCGCGGGGTTCGGTGGTGCTGAACTTCGGCGGTCCGGGCGGGGCGGGCGTTCCCGGGCTCGCCGCGAGCGGCAAGGACTTCATGGGCCTGACGAACGGCTACGACGTGGTGACCTTCGACCCCCGCGGAGTGGGCCGTTCCTCGCCGGTGAGCTGCGGCGACGGTGTGGACGAGATCTTCGGGGCCGCCGCGGCCGACACCGATGTGCAGGCGGCGCTCAAGGCGGTCAAGAAGGCCGCCGACACCTGCGCCCGGCACTCGGGGGCCGTCCTCCCCCACATCGGCACGGTCGACGCCGCCCGCGACCTGGACGTGATACGCCAGGCGCTCGGCGACAAGAAGCTCAACTACCTCGGATTCTCGTACGGGACGCGGCTCGGCGCCGTGTACGCGGCGCAGTTCCCCAAGAGGACGGGACGGATGGTGCTCGACGGGGTCGACACCCTCACCGAGCCGATCTCCGAGCAGGGCCGCGCGGGCGCGGAGGGACAGCAGACGGCGCTCGACGACTTCATCACCTGGTGCGCCAAGAACCTGGCCTGCCCATTCGGCCAGGACGCGCGCGGCGCCGGCGAGCAGATGGTCCAGCTCGTCAAGTCGCTCGACGAGGACCCGGTGATGTCGGACTTCGGCCAGGAGTTCTCCGGACAGGACCTGGTGGGGGCGATCAGCCAGGCGCTCTACAGCAAGGAGATGTGGCCCGTCCTCGAACAGGCCCTCAGCCTGCTGATCCAGGACGGCGACACCCACGGACTCACCCAGCTCTACAGCGGCGCCTCGCTGCCCGCCACCTCCACACCCGTCCGGCGGGGGCCGCCGCGGAACGGCGGGCTCGTCGACGCGGAGGACGTCCCCCTCGACAACCTCCCCGCCGCCCTGATGGCCATCAACTGCGCCGACGACCCCGACCGGCCCAGCGCCGGCGAGGTCGCCCGGCAGGTCACCAAGCTGCGTGCCGCCTACCAGGAGGCGTCTCCGGTCTTCGGGCAGTACCGGCTCGCCCAGGTGCTGATGTGCTACGGCCGCCCGAAGGGCACCGACTACATACGCGAGAAGGTCCGCGACGTACCCGCCTCGAAGATGCTGCTCGTCGGCACCCGCGGGGACCCGGCTACCCCCTACCGCTGGACCCTGGAGACCGCCAGGCGTCTCGGTTCGTCCGCCGTGGTGCTCGACAACAAGGGCGATGGGCACACCGGGTAC
Organism: Streptomyces sp. NPDC059371; assembly: GCF_042751995.1. Classification (NCBI taxonomy): domain Bacteria; kingdom Bacillati; phylum Actinomycetota; class Actinomycetes; order Kitasatosporales; family Streptomycetaceae; genus Streptomyces; species Streptomyces sp. NPDC059371. The sequence goes on from NZ_JBHYXD010000003.1 coordinate 28,880, forward strand.
GCGTCCTCGAAGTGCGTGCACCGCAAGGTCGACGACTTCCTGCTGTACGGGTCCCTGCCGGCCGACGGCAGCTCCTGCGGCCCGGAGGACACGGACGGCTGACGGACACCCCACGGGGTGAGCGGGACGACCCGCGCGGGTGTCCCGGTCAGCGGCTTTCGTCCCGATGGGTTTGACTCGGGGTGTGCGCCGGATGCTCCCACTGCTGCTCGTCGCCCTCGGTGCGGCCGGGGCGCTGCTCCTGTCGGGCGCCGTCTCGGCGTGGTGGTGGTGCGCGGCGGGCCCGCTGCTCGCGCTGACCGCGCTCGGCGCCGGGGATCTCGCGCAGCGCCGTGATGCCGTGCGGCGCAACTATCCGCTGCTCGGCCGTGTGCCGTTCCTGCCGGAGGCCCTGCGCCCGAAGGGCCGGCGGTCCTTCGTCGGGCACGGCGTCGACGGGCGGCCCTACGGCCGGAGCGTTCGCGCCCTCGTGTACGAGCGTGCCGAGGGGGTCGAGGCCGAGGAGCCGTTCGGCACGGAGCGTGACGTGTACGAGGACGGCCACGAGTTCCTGGAGCCGTCGTTGCGCCCGGTGGAGGTGCCGGACGAGCCGCCCGTCGTCCGGGTGGGTGGCCCCGACTGCGCCCAGCCCTACGACATGGCTCTCCTGAACGTCTCCGCGATGAGTTTCGGGGCCCTGTCGCCGAACGCCGTCCTGGCGCTCAACAGGGGTGCGGCGCTGGGGGGTTTCGCGCACGACACCGGCGAGGGCGGCCTCTCGGACCACCATCTGCGGGGCGGCGGTGATCTGGTCTGGGAGATCGGCACGGGGTACTTCGGATGCCGTACTCCCGAAGGGGACTTCGAGGCTCGGGAGTTCGCGGACAAGGCCGCGCTGCCCGAGGTGAAGTGCGTGTCGCTCAAGCTCTCCCAGGGAGCGGGACCGGGGGCGGGCGGTGTGCTGCCGGGGGCGAAGGTGAACGCGGAGATCGCCCGTGAGCGCGGTGTGCCCGAGGGCGTGACCGTGGTGTCGCCTCCGGATCACCGGGTGTTCTCGACGCCGAGGGAGCTGGTGCGGTTCATCGCGCGGATGCGGGAGCTGGCGGGCGGCAAGCCCACGGGCTTCAAACTCTGTGTCGGCTCGCGACGCCAGTTCCTGGCGGTCTGCAAGGCGATGCTCGCCGAGGGGGTGACACCCGACTTCGTCGTCGTGGACGGCTCGGAGGGCGGCACGGGTGCCGCGCCCCCGGAGTTCGCCGCCACCCTCGGTACACCGCTGACCGAGGGGCTGATCACCGTGCACAACGCGCTGGTCGGCACCGGGCTGCGGGACCGGGTCCGGATCGGCGCGAGCGGCAGGGTCGCCACGGGCTCGGACATCGTCAAACGCCTTCTCCAGGGCGCCGACTACACCAACGCCGCCCGCGCGATGATGTTCGCCCTCGGCTGCGTCCAGGCCCGGCGCTGCCACACGGACACCTGCCCGGCCGGAGTGGCGACCCAGGATCCGCGCCGGGTCCGCGCGCTGGACGTGGCCGACAAGTCCGAGCGGGTGCGGCGCTACCAGCGGGCCACCGTGCGCAGCGCGAGCCAGATCATGGCCGCGATGGGTGTACGGGATCCCGGTGAGCTCAGCCCGCACCTGCTGCTGCGGCGCGTCGGACCGATGACGGTGCGGTCGTACGCGGAGCTCTACGAATGGCTGGCACCCGGGGTACTGCTCGCCGAGCCGCCCCCGTCCTGGGCGTCGGACTGGGCCGCCGCCGATCCCGACGCCTTCTGAGCTCCCGGGCGGGAAAGGCTCCGCCCGGGCGTCCGCCGAACCTCCGCCGGACGTCGGCCCCGGCCTCCGCCGGACGTCAGAAGTCGACGGGGTCCCGCACGATGGGGCAGGTCATGCAGTGGCCACCGCCGCGCCCTCGTCCCAGCTCGGACCCGACGATGGTGATGACCTCGATACCGGCCTTGCGCAGCAGGGTGTTGGTCTGGGTATTGCGGTCGTAGGTGAACACCACGCCGGGTTCCAGGGCGACGGCGTTGTTGCCGCTGTCCCACTGCTGGCGCTCGGAGGCGTACACGTCGCCGCCGGTCTCGACGATCCGCAGTTCGGACAGTCCCAGCGCCTCGGCGACGACGTCGGTGAACGCGCGCGAGCCCTCGTCGGTGAGTTCGACGCCGGGTGCCTTGTCGCCGGGCCGCAGGGAGAACGTGTGCACCGAGTCCATGATGGCCGGATACAGGGTGACGAGGTCGCGGTCGGCGAAGGTGAAGACGGTGTCGAGGTGCATCGCGGACCGCAGCTTCGGCATGCCCGCGACGACGATGCGCTCGGCCGCCCCGCCCTGGAACAGGGCGGCCGCGACCTGGCTGATGGCCTGCCGGGAGGTGCGTTCGCTCATGCCCATGAGGACGACGCCGTTGCCGACCGGCATGATGTCGCCGCCCTCGAACGTGGCCTGGCCCCAGGAGAGTTCGGGGTCGCCCCACCACACCGTGGAGCCCGTGAAGTCCGGATGGAAGGAGTAGACGGCCTTCATCAGGAGCGTCTCGTCGTGCCGGGCCGGCCAGTAGAGCGGGTTGAGGGTCAGGCCTTCGTAGAGCCAGCACGTGGTGTCGCGGGTGTAGAGGGTGTTGGGCAGCGGCGGCATGAGGTATTCGCGCACGCCGGTCGATTCGCGGGCCAGGGAGAGGTAGCCGGTGCGGAACTCGTCCGGCAGGTCGGCGGTGGAGAGTCCGCCGATCAGGTACTCGGCGAGGGCGGCGGGTTCGAGGGTCTCCAGGAAGGCCCGGGTGCCGTCGACGAGTCCGAGTCCGACCTCGTTCGGGGTGATCTTCCGGTCGAGGAGCCAGTCCTTCGCCGCGGGCAGGGCCATGGTCTGGGCGAGCAGGTCGTGCAGTTCCACGACCTCCACCCCGCGCCCGCGCAACTTGTCGACGAAGTCGGCGTGGTCGCGCTGCGCGTTCTCCACCCACATCACGTCGTCGAAGAGCAGGTCGTCGGCATTGGTCGGGGTGAGCCTGCGGTGGGCGAGGCCCGGTGCGCAGACCAGGACCTTGCGCAGCCTGCCCACCTCGGAGTGGACGCCGTACGGCGGACGGCTCGTGGTGTCTTGACTGGTCACGGTGTGCCTTTCTCCGGCGGAGGCCGACGGGTCACAGACTGATCCAGCCCAGCGCCAGGGCGACGATCCCCGTGACGGCACCGGCGACCGAGACGACGAGGATGACCAGTTCGCGGGGCGAGAACGGCGTCCTGCCCTGTTCACGGCGCGCCATCACGAACAGCACGGTGGCGGGCGCGTAGACGATGAAGGAGACGAGGAGGTACTTCAGTCCGGCCGCGTAGAGCAGGAAGGCGGTGTAGACGGTGGCGAGGGCGGCGACGACGAGATCGCCGCCGAACCGGCGCCGGGCGATCTTCAGGGCGAAGGCCGCCGCCAGCAGGAACGGGATCAGGGTCAGGGCGCTGGTCAGGTCGAGGGCGAAGTTGAAGGCGTCGTCCGAGAAGAGGGTGACGACCAGGACGACCTGGGTGAGCAGAGTGGTCAGCAGCAGCGCCGGCACCGGCACGTCGGCGCGCGTGGAGCGGGCCAGGAAGCGGGGCATGTCCTCGTCCTTCGCCGCGACGAACAACACCTCGGCCGCCATCAGCGTCCAGGCGAGGTACGCGCCGAGCACCGAGACGATGAGGCCGACGCTGACGAAGACCTCGCCCCAGGTGCCGACCGCGCTCTCCAGGACTCCGGCCATCGACGGTTGTCTGAGCTCGGCGATCTCCGCCATGGGCAGCAGCCCGTACGACACGATCGTGACCGAGGCGAAGACGGCGAACACGCTGAGGAAGCCGAGGACGGTGGCCCGGCCGACGTCCTCGCGGCGCTTGGCGTGCCGGGAGTAGACGCTCGCCCCCTCGACTCCGAGGAACACGAAGACGGTGGCCAGCATCGTGCCCTTGACCTGATCGAAGAGTGAGCCCGCGTAGGCGGCGCCGCCCCAGTTCTCGGCGAAGACATGCGGCTTGAGATAGAAGAGCGCCAGCACGACGAAGACGAGGATCGGAATGACCTTGGCCACGGTGACGATCCGGTTGATGGCCGCCGCTTCCTTCACCCCTCGCCGGATCAGGAGGAAGAAGGCCCACAGGCCGACCGAGGAGAGGACGACGGCGAGGACGGTGTCCCCGTCGCCGAGCGCGGGCGCGATGGCGCCGATCGTCGACATGATGAGCACCCAGTAGGTCACGTTGCCCACGCAGGCGCTGGCCCAGTAGCCGAAGGCCGAGAAGAATCCGAGGTATTCGCCGAAGCCGGCCTTGGCGTAGGCGTAGACACCCGCGTCGAGGTCGGGTCTGGTGACGGCGAGCCGCTGGAAGACGAAGGCGAGCATCAGCATGCCGGTACCGGCGACGGCCCAGGCGATCAGCGCGCCCGCGACACCCGTCTCCTGGGCGAACCGGCGCGGGAGGGAGAACACCCCGGCGCCGACCATGGAGCCGACGACCATCATGGAGAGCGTGACCAGGGTCAGCTTGGCGGCCGGTACCGCCTCGGATTCGGTGTCGACCTGCGTCATGGGTGTCCTGCGGAGAGGGCATCGTCGTGCGCGACCACGATGCGGGCAACGTCATCTGGCGACCTGAGCGACATTAACAACCAATTGCCCGGAATGTGCATCGGAGGCCGGTGCCAGGGTGCTGCGTCGTCGATCCCCGCGGCCGACAATCGGATCACCGGGCCGGAACGGCCTCGGCAGTCGTCGGAGAGGTGCGCACCGCGTGAGTGAGCTGTTGGGTGTGGCGGTACTGGGTGCCGGACACATGGGAGCCGACCATGTACGCCGTCTGGACCGGGTGGTGAGCGGTGCCAGGGTCGCCGCCGTGGCGGATCCCGACACCGGGCGCGCGCAGGAGGCGGTCGCCGGCATCGACGGTGTATCGGTCCACGCCGAGGCGGCGGCCGCGCTCGACGCGCCCGGGGTGGAGGCCGTCCTCGTCGCCTCCCCCGGTCCCGCGCACGAGGAGGCCCTGCTCGCGGCCTTCGCCCGGGGCCTTCCGGTGCTGTGCGAGAAGCCGCTGACGCCGGAGTCGGCCGGGGCGCTGCGGGTGATGGAGGCGGAGGTACGGCTCGGGCGACGGCTGGCACAGGTCGGGTTCATGCGTCGGTACGACGCCGAGTACCAGCGTCTGAAGTCGCTGCTGGACAGCGGCCGGCTGGGCCGACCGCTGATGCTGCACTGCACGCACCGCAACGTCTCCTCGCCGCCCGGCTTCACCTCGGCGATGCTGGTCAACAGTTCCCTATCGCACGAGATCGACGCGGCGCGCTGGCTGCTGGGACAGGAGCTCACCGCGGTGACCGTGGCACGCCCCCGGTCGTCCGCGAAGGCGCCCGAGGGGCTGATCGACCCCCAGTTCGTCCTGTTCGAGACGGCCGGCGGCGCCCTGGTCGACGTCGAGGTCTTCGTGAACTGCGGATTCGGCTACCAGGTGGGGTGCGAGGCCGTGTGCGAGTCGGGGAGCGCGCGAATCGGGGACGAACGGTCCATGGCCGTGACCGCCGCGGGCGGCCGGCGCGAGGAGGTGGCGCAGGACTATCTCATGCGCTTCGCCGACGCGTACGACCGTGAGGTACAGGCCTGGGTGGACGCCACCCGGGCCGGCCGGGTCACCGGCCCCGGGGTCTGGGACGGGTACGCGGCGTCCGCCGTCGCCGAGGCGGGAGTCAGGGCGCTGGAGAGCGGCGGCCGCACAGCCGTCGAACTCGTCCCGCGCCCGGCCCTCTACACCTGACCGGCGCGCCGTCGGGGTGCGGGCGCTCCGGCCGAGTCGAGGCTGCGGCTGCGGCTGCGGCTGCGGCTGCGGCTGCGGCTGCGGCTGCGGCTGCGTTAAGGGATATCGCGTCCGTGATAGGATCTAACAGTCCGATGTTCCGCACCCCGACACGAAGAGGCGACGACGTGGCCGCAGACAGCCGGACCGGGACCGGCCCGCGCGACCGGTTCCGCGCGCAGGTACGCCAGGAAGTGAAGACCGCGGCGCTGCGTCAGCTCGCCGAGGGCGGCCCGGAGGCACTGTCCCTCAACGCGATCGCCAAGCAGCTCGGCATGACGGGACCCGCGCTCTACCGCTACTTCGCCAACCGCGACAGCCTGCTGACCGACCTCGTCGTCGACGCCTACGGGGACCTGGCGTCGAGTCTCGCGCGGGCCGCCGAGACCGGTCCGGCAGACCCGGCCGCCCGGCTGACCGGGCTGGTGCATGCCTACCGGGCCTGGGCGCTGGCCGAACCGCACCGCTACCGCCTGCTCTTCCGGGCACCGCTCCAGGGCTACGACGCCCAGGCCTCCACCCTGGTCGAGGCCTCGCAGCCGGCCATGGCCGTACTCCTCGGCGCGGTGAGCGCCCTGGCCGAGCCGGATCCGCGGACCCCGGGCGGCGCGGCGGCGCAGTTCCTGGACTGGCGCGAGCGGCACGGCTTCGAGGGCGTGCCGGAGGCGGTCGCCGCGCGCTCCACCCTCCTGTGGGCCCATCTGCACGGCATGGTCGCCCTGGAGATCGAGGGCAACTTCGCGTCGATGGGCGTCGATCCGTCCTATCTGTACGAGGCCGAGGTGGCGGACTTCGTGCGCTCGCCCTGAACGAGCCCCGAACACTCGCACAAATGCCCTTCGAACAGCAGAATGAAAGCCCCTCAGGGGACTGCCTACACCCCTCAAGTCACGTACGGTGTCTACGACTTGACTCCGCACGGCGACTACCACATCGGGACCGGTCACCCACTCCGGGAGGACTGCGGCATATGTCAGAAGCATGACCGTATCGGGTGTTGCCAAACCACTTACAGTGCGTCGCGGGCTGTGCGACAGTCGTAGCGGTCCTTCCGTCACCGAGGTCGTACCGTCCCCGCATCGGAGTACGTCATGCCACCCCATCTCTCTGCGGACCGCCCCGCCGCCCAGCCGCCCAGCCGCGGCACGGTCGACGCGCTCATCTCGCAGACCCGCGCCCTGCGCGGCGAGGTGGACGCGGTACGGCGTGAGGCTCCCGCCGACGAGGAGGACGCGCAAGGGCGGTGGCAGCGCGCGCTGTGCAATCTGGCGCTGCATCAACTGAACGACCTGGACGCGCACTTGGCCCAGCTTCGGGACGGACCGACGGAGCTGCCCGTCCCCCCCGAGGCCACCGCGGCCCCCCGGACCGCCCCGGCCGCACCCCCGCACGGCTCACTGCTGAGCCGGGTCGGCAGCGCCGAGTGGAACCTGCTGACGGACGAGGCCAGTTGGTCAGGTGAGTTCTACCAGATCCTGGGCCGCGACGCCGCCGCACCCCCGCTCACCCTCGACGAGCTGCCCTCGCTGGTCCTCGACGAGGACCGGACGATGCTGACGGCGATGGTCACCGACTGCCTCATCGACGCGAAACCCATCGACGGGGAGTTCCGCATCGTGCGACCCGACGGCGGCGTGCGGACCGTGCACATCATGGGTGAACCCGTGCTCGACGCCGACGGCAGCACCGCCTCGATGTGGGCCGTGCTGCGCGATGTCAGCGAACTGCGCCGCAGTCAGCGGACGGTGGGCGAGACCCGGGAGTCGCTCCAGCGGCAACGGCACGTGGCCCGGACCGAGCACCGGCTCGCGGTCGAACTCCAGGAGGCCGTGCTGCCGCCCTGGCGCGGCTCCCTGCGCTTCCCCCGCACGGGACCCCGGGCGCTCGACGTGGCGGCACACTATCTGCCGTCGTCGAGCAGCGCCCTGATCGGCGGCAACTGGTACGACGCCCTCGAACTCCCCGACGGGGAGACCCTGTTGAGTGTCGGAGACCTCACCGGCCACGGAGTCACCGTGACGTCGGGGATGGCGATGCTGCTCGGCGCCCTGCGCGGCATGTCGGTCGCCGGCACCCAGCCCGGCCAACTCCTCTCCTGGCTCAACCAGTTGCTCGACGCCACCGTCCAGCCCGCTCTGGGCAGCGCCGTCTGCTGCCGCTACGTCCCCGCGACCCGCACCCTGAGCTGGGCGCAGGCAGGACACCCCGCCCCGCTGCTGTACCGCGACGGGACGGGGCGCGCGCTGTCGGCACCGGACGGCGTCCTGCTCGGAGCCACCTCCGGCGCCGTCTACGGGCAGGCCGAGGAAAGCCTCCGCGTGGGCGACCTGCTGCTCCTGCACACCGAGGGACTGGTACCCCGGCGAACAGCGGCCCCGGACCCGGAGGAGACCGGGAGTCAGGAAGGGGCGAGGGCCGTCCAGAGGCTGCTCGACCTGGCCCCACGCTTCGGCGAGGCCCGTACGGCCCAGGACTGTATTCGGATGGTTGTCGAGGAGTTCGGCGGCACCGAGCGCGAGGACGACGCCTGCGTGCTCATCGCCCGGATCGGATCCTGACGCGGGAGACGCCGAGGACGCCGAGCGCGACGAGGTGGCCGATGGGAACACCGAGAACACCGGAGCCCGAAGGCACCGGAGCCGGACAAGACGGCGGAGACGGCACGGACGGCCGGGACCGGCATCCTCCCCTGACGACGGCTGACGTCGTTGTCAGCCGAGCCGCCACGCTCCAGACCCGTGCGCTGCGCTCTAGACGCGCGTGCTGTCGCCGCGCCTGGGCTTGAGCGAGCCCTTCGGCAGCGCGAGTTTGATCTCCTCACGCAGATCACTGATCTTCGGATAGCTGGAGTACTGGCCGGTGAGCCGGTACATCTCGCGCAGCCGGTCCCAGGTGCGATGGGAGGAGTTGGAGCCCATCGACGTCAGAGCCAGTCGCGCGTAGCGATCTGCCTGTTCGGGATCGTCGGCGATGAAGCAGGCCGACGCCAGCGAGATGTGGTCGAAGATCTTCGACCGGTCCCGCCCCGACTCCCGCAGTTTCAGAGCCTCCTTGGCGTGACGCTGCGCGATCGCCGCGGCGGCCGGCTCGTGCTCGGCGAGCGTGCGGTAGGCGAGCGCCTGCATGCCGTGCATGTCGGCCTCGTCGAACAACTGCATCCAACTGGGCGGCGGGACGTCCCCGCGGTCGGAGACGAACAGGTCCTCCGCCACACCCAGGGTGCGCCGCATGGCCTGGCCCTTGCCCATGGACGCCTGCGCCCAGGCCTCGATGGTGTGCAGCATCGCCTGGGTGCGGGGCAGTACCTCGTCCCCCGAACCGGACTTGGCGAGCTTCATGAGGTCGAGTGCGTCGTCGGGCCGGCCCAGGTGCACCATCTGGCGGGCCGCCCGGGAGAGCGCCTCCCCCGCACGGGGCCGGTCGCCACCCTCACGGGCCGCGTGGGCGGCGATGACGAAGTACTTCTGAGCCGTGGGCTCCAGGCCGACGTCGTGCGACATCCAGCCCGCGAGGACGGAGAGGTTGGCGGCGACGCCCCACAGGCGCCGCTGGAGATGGTCGGGGTGCCGGTAGGAGAGCATGCCTCCCACTTCGTTGAGCTGGCCCACCACGGCCTTGCGTTGCAACCCGCCTCCGCGGGATGCGTCCCAGGCCCGGAACACCTCGACGGAGCGCTCCAGTTCCTCGATCTCCTGCGACCCGATGGGGGCGGCCTCATAGCGGTCGAACCCGGCGAGGTCGGCGTGCAGGGGGTCCTCGAACTGCGGAGCGTCGGCCGCGAGGGCCGGATCGTTGCGGAGCCAGTCGTGCATGGCAGGGCTGAGTGCGGATCCCGCGGCGAGCGCGGCACCCGCGCCCACCAAGCCGCGTCGGTTGAGCATGAGGTCCATTCCCGTGAATTCGGTGAGGACCGCGGCGGTTCGGTCGGGCGCCCACGGCATGGCATCGGAATGTTCCACACTCCCGCCGCTCTGCCGTTTCCCCGCGCGCCCGTGCCTGACCAGACCGAGGTCCTCGATGGTCACGACACGGCCGAGACGCTCGGTGAACAGAGCCGCCAGCACCCGCGGCACCGGATCGCGCGGGATCTCTCCCATGTCGATCCACCGCCGCACCCGCGAGGTGTCGGTCGCGAGCTGCGGGTGGCCCATGGCCGCCGCCTGCCGGTTGACCAGCCTCGCGAGTTCACCCTTGGACCAGCCGGCCAGGCCGAACAGGTCCGACAGACGAGTGTTGGGTTGTCCGTTCACGTCAAGCCCCCAGGTTCTCGGCTGATTTCGACAGTAACCGTCTGTCAGTTGCTGAGCGACTATTCGCCAGGGTTCGCCAGGGTGCGCCAGATGGTGTGCCAGTGGGCATCGGGTGTCAGGTAGGAACGCGCCACCCCGACCCGGTTGCCAGGGACATTCCCCAGGATGAACCAGGCGGCCGGGGCGGGCAGCGCGGCAACTCGCAGGCACACGAAGGGATCTGTTTCGCCCATGTACACAGCATCGTCCTCCGTGTCCGCTCCGCCCCGGTCGTTGCACTCCCGCCCGGTGGGCAGCGGCCCTTACCTCGACCCCACGCGTCAGGCGGCCCCCGTACTGGGTGCCGGCCGGACGCGGCGCGTGCCGGGGCTCGGCACCCAACCGCTCAGCGGGAGACTCGACTTGTCCGGCCCTCAGGGGGCCCAGCTGCGCACGGCGATCGCGTCGGTGCACCGGATCTGTCCGGAGTTCGCTCCGGTCCAGGTGCTGCGCCGCAGCGGACGCTCCGTGCTCCTCGTCGGCACGACGGGGCGCAGCACGGCCGTCGCCAAGTGCTTACTGGACCAATCCCCCGTCTGGGCCGAGCGGATCCGGCACGAAATAGCTGCATACCGTCTGTTCGTCCGGCACCGCCCGCCTGTTCGGGTGCCCCGGCTGATCGCGGCGGATCCGGACAACTGCACACTGGTGATCGAGCGCATGCCGGGCCGGGTGGCCGCGCTCCAGCGGCACCCGGTCGAAGCGCCGCCCCGCGCGGACATCCGTGCCGCGCTGAGCGCCATCTGCCGGCTGAACGCCTGGCGGCCGCCGGCCGGGACCTTCAACGCCCCGCTGGACTACGCGGAACGGATCTCCCGATTCCATGAGCTGGGGCTGCTCACCGACCGGGACATGGGCGACCTGCAAAAGCTGGTGCACGGTATCGCGACGACCTCCGGCCGCCAGGGCATGGGTCAGTTCTGCCACGGCGATGCCCTCATGTCGAACATCCTTCTCTCACCGGCCGGTCCAGTGCTGGTGGACTGGGAGCACGCGGGCTGGTATCTGCCGGGCTACGACCTGGCGACGCTGTGGGCGGTCCTCGGCGACGCTCCCGTGGCGCGCCGTCAGATCAGCCAGCTCGCGCAGTCGGCGGGCCCGACGGCACGGGACGCCTTCCTGGTGAACCTGATGATCGTCCTGACCCGTGAGATCCGTACGTACGAGATGGCCGTGCAGCGTTCCCTGCACGACGCGGCCCCGGCGGCAGCGGGCCCCACCCACCCGGCTGCCGCGCCGTCCGGCGAGGAACAGCGGCTGCTGCTGAGGCGGCTGCACGACGACTGCCAGATGGCCCGCCGGGCCGTGCGCGCGGCGGTCGGCACTCGCTGAAGGGGACGGAGGTCCGCGGGGGCGCCCGGCCACGGCCCCCCGCCGCGCCCCCCCCAACACACCACCCCCCGCGACCGCCCCAACTGCCCCCCCCCCA